>JBAYOX010000067.1:0-8056 GCA_041678025.1 Aminobacteriaceae bacterium | reverse complement strand
TTCTGGCTCGCCCCTGGTTCCGCCGTGCCAGACGGGCCCCACCGTGTGGATCACGTACTTTGCCGGAAGCCGGTAGCCTTTCGTGAGCTTCGCGTCGCCCGTTGCGCAGCCGCTCAGTTTTCTGCACTCCTCGAGAAGCTCAGGTCCCGCCGCTCGGTGGATCGCGCCGTCAACCCCGCCGCCCCCCAGCAACGAGTTATTGGCCGCGTTGACGATCGCGTCCACCTGCAAAGTTGTGATATCAGCCTTTATCACCGAAAGCATCGCGATCACCCTCCTTGATTACCGTTGGCAACCTGTCGCTGGAGGCTTTCCAGCATAGGAAGCAACTCCTTGATATTATTCGTGGCCGTTCTCCAAATAATCTCGATGTTGACTCCGAAGTACTCGTGGACAATAATATTTCGTATTCCTCGGATTTCGGACCATGGAATTGCAGGTGCGCAACAAGACAATTCATCGGGAACATGCGAGGCTGCCTCACCAAGAATGATTAGCTGACGAATGACGGCATCAAATGTTTTTTCGTCGCTTGCGAAATCCTCGAACGTCAACCCCTCTACGTATTCCGTAATCTTCCTTGCTGACTTCACCATGTCTTCAAGACGAAAATGCCACTTTCTAGGAGACATGAACAGCCTCCTTGAGTATATTTTCTTTCAGAGCGGGATGAAGCGCATCCGGCATCCCCAAATCCACTTTCATACCGAGCAGAGCGCTTAATTCCTGTTTCAGTCGTACGAATTCAAATAAACCTATTGGGGCGTCCTGTTCGAATTCCACCAGTATGTCGATGTCGCTGCCAGATCGCGCCTCGCCTCGCACCACCGAGCCGAAAATCGATAGCGATCGTACATGGAAGCGAGTCAACAACTCTCGATTATGGTGAAGGCTTTCTATGATTTTGTCCCTGTCCATCTTTATCCCCCTTTCGGGCGTTGAAGGCCATCGGCCAGGATTAAACCTTCGCCAACATTTTGGCGGATTCCTTCTATTATTGCAACCCCGGATTAAAACACAGGTCACTCGTACGCCATTTCTAGCGTCAATAAGGTTTATCGCCCGGCAGCAGTCCCAAAGCGGGTTATTTTAGACTACCGGTATATGCTAAAATTAACAAGTGCGTAATTTTAGGATCGAGGTGATTGGGATGAAGCGAACTCCGCGGGGCAGATATGTAATTGTCTCGACCGTAGGCAAAGACGTAAAGGCCTTCGTGCCCGTGTCTCTTCCACCCAGTCATCCGATCGACTGGACTCCCGAGCTTCGCGGCAAGTTCGACGCTGCCCTTCCGAAGCTCGGCAGGCTGGACGCCGTCTCCCTGTATCTGCCGGACATGTACCTCTTCCTGTACACGCCCGCCCGCTCCCCCCTTCGGGGATTTCCATTATGCTATAAAGGCGCTGGGCCATCTGCAGCGTCTGGGAATATTCAAGGAGTTGACTTCCCGCAAACGTAAGCGCCTGTTCTGCTACTCTGGATACCTTTACATACTCAACCGCGACATGTTTACGAAACCGTAAAGACGGGCGAGGTTTCATACGTAAGCAGGAATCATCTTCTGTCTGTGCTATATTATTCCGACAGTGACACAAAGGAGGGATAGTCATGGATTTCGGACTTGCGGACAAGACAGTGCTGGTGCTTGCCTCAAGCTCGGGCTTGGGAAAGGCAGTGGCGGGGGAGTTCCTCAAGGAGGGCGCCTCGGTGGTTATAACGGGAAGGGATGCCGACAGGCTGGCGGACGCCTCGGCCGAGCTGGAGAAGGTCGCCAGCCGTCGGCCCAGGCATCTTCCCTGCGACATAACCAAGCCGGAGGACATAACGAGGCTTGTCGCCTTCGCCGCGGAGGAGTCCGGCTCCGTGGACGTTCTGGTGAACAACGCCGGAGGGCCCCCAGCCGGGACATTCGAGGACTTCGACGACAAAACCTGGATGGCCGCCTTCGAGCTAACCCTATTGAGCTACGTGAGGGCCATCAGGGAAGTGCTGCCATTGATGAAGAAGAAGGGGTGGGGAAGGATTGTGAACTCCACGTCCTCGTCAGTAAGAGAGGTGCTGGAGAACCTTATCCTGTCGAACACCTTCCGCCTCGGCGTTATCGGCCTCACGAAGACCCTGGCGTCCGAACTTGCCCCTCACGGCATCCTGGTGAACGCCATCGGTCCCGGGCGCTTCGACACGGAGAGGATCAGGCAGCTCGACATGGCCCTTGCGAAGAAGAAGGGACTGACCTTTGAGGAGGTCAGCGCCGAGTCCTTCTCCAGAATTCCCCTCGGGCGCTACGGCGACCCGGCGGAGTACGGCAGATTGGCAGTATTCCTCGGCTCCGGGGCAAACACCTACATCACCGGACAGACCATAATAGCGGACGGCGGCATGCTGCGCGCCGTTCCCTAGCGCGCGGCCGATCTTGAAGGGAGAGTTTAAGATGATCGACGAAAAACTGCTCGAGGTGATCAAGACCCCGCCGGACGCGGCTCTTTCGGTCGTCACTCGGGGGGAGGACGGGCCTCACCTGGTGAACTCTTGGAACAGCTACGTGCGGACCACCGAGGATGGAAAGCTGATCATTCCGGTCGGCGGCATGTCCGGAACGGAGAAGAATATGGAGAAGGACGACAGGATCCTGCTGAGCATCTGCAACCGCGAGGTGCTGGGGAAGATGTACAAGGGAACGGGCTTCCTGGTGAAGGGAACCGCCGCCTTCGTCAAGGAGGGGCCGGAGTTCGACACGCTCAAGGCCGAATTTCCCTGGGCGCGCGCCGCGCTCGTCGTGACCGTAGTGGAGGCGACGCAGACCCTGTAGGCATAGTTTCCTTGAGCAAGCTGCCCTTACTCCTCTCTCTCCACCACCGGGATCAGGAACGAGGTCACGTACAGGTCGGAGTCCGACCGCAGTGCGTGCATGGTCCCTGCAGGGACGTTGAACACTGCACCAATGTCCAGGTTCACCTCGTCGTCCTCCAACACTCCGAAGCCCGCGCCCGCGACGCAGTAGAAGATCTCGTCGTGCTTGTCGTGCTTGTGCAGCGGGACCTTCTTGTCCCGGTCGATGTGGTAGACGTTCGTCACTATGTCTTTTTTAAGTGCTTCGGTGTCCATTTGCGGCCTCCTTTGGTGTATTATGCCGGAGAGGTTTCCCACTGTTTAGCAAAAGCTTATCACGAGCGTCAGGGAGGAGCAATAATGATAATTTACAGAAACGCCACAACGGATGATCTCGCAGGGGTCAGCGACCTCCAGAGTCGCTATCACATAACGACGATACGGGAGGAGGACAAGGCCGACGGCTTCGTCACCACCCTGTTCACTCACGAGCAGTTCACGTCCCTGATCGAGCGGGAGAACGGCCTCGCGGTGGCGTGTGACGGCGACAGGATAGTATCCTACGCCATGGCCGCGTCCTGGGAGTACTGGAAAGAGTGGCCGCTATTCCAGCACATGATAGCCGACCTGCCGAACATCGAGTATCTGGGGCGAGTTCTGTCGACCGAGAACTCCTACCAGTACGGCCCAGTCTGCATCGACAGGGAGTACAGGGGTAGAGGGGTGCTGGAGCATATCTTCGAGCATTCGCGCAGGCAGATGGCCGGGCGCTGGCCGGTGATGATAACCTTCATCAACAGGATAAATCCCCGGTCGTACGACGCTCACGTCAGAAAGGTAGGCATGGAGCTTATCAAGACCTTCGAGTTCAACAACAACACCTACTACGAGCTCGGCTATGACATGAGCAGGCCCGTCCCCGGGGTAAAACTCGACTGATCAGTCTCCTCGTGCGGTGATGTACTTCACGGTGTTGCCGCGCTCGGTCACGAAGCGCAGCACGTCAATGAAGGCGATATAGAGCATCGCCGTGTTGTCGTTAGGGTGGACTCCGATCCTGTCTAGCTCCTTTAGATCCCGGTCGAATACCACCGTGACAGCGTGGTCTGAGTCGTTAAGAACGCCCAGCGGTGTCACTTCGCCCTGGGCCAGGCCCAGGTACTTTTTCAGCCTGTCGGCCGACGCAAAGCTCAGGTGCTTCGTGCCCAGCTGTTCCGCCAGGCTGTCCAGGTTGGCGCGCTTGTCCTTGTGCAGCACTACCAGCCAGTGGGAGGGCTTCTTCTTCTGGTCCCTTACGAACAGATTCTTGCAGATTGTGACGTCCGGGGCGAAGTCGATCCGGTCGATATCCTCCACGGTGTAGGCCGCATCGTGCTCGACGAGCTCGTAGCCAATCCCCGCCCTGTCCAGCTCCTCAAGCAGCGCCCTGCGAGACTCCGCCTTTTCCTCAGTACTTCTCATAGCGTCACTCTCCCCGCATAAGATATCGACAGCATAAACCTCGACTTACGACATTATACAGCAGAGATAAGGGTTCTAAGGGTTATAATTGTGCTCACGGTGCAGAACGCACAGCTAGGAAGCGCATCTAAAAATACGGAGGTATCCTCATGAGAAGATTATGCAATATTGCCGCCTTTATCTTAATCTACCTGATCGTTTCGCCTTTATCCGCGTCGGCCAACGGTGAAATATGGCTTGATAGAGACAGAGCAAGGGTCGAGGTGGGGAATAGGTTAGAGCTTCACGCAGAGACCAGGCGTTCAGGTTCTATATGGTGGGAAACCAGCGACCCCGCAACGGCGGACATCGCGCCCGACGCACAGGGAAACACCGCGACGGTGCGGGCGTGGAGTCCCGGCACTGTAACGGTTTACGCTAACTATGCTCCTTCAGGCTCAGGCACAGTCTTCACTGCCTCATGCCAGGTGACCGTACTTGAAAACTCAAACCCGCGCCGGGTGGCCGCAGTTCGACTGACCCCCGAGTACTTGATCCTTGAGCGCGGAAGATCCGAGAATCTTACCGCTACCGTGGTGCCGGAAACCGCCGTTAATAAAGAGCTCGAATGGGAGTCGTCCGAGCCCAATACGGTCTCTGTAAACCAGTGGGGAACTATAAACGCGCTGAGACCGGGAAGGGCATATATAAGAGTCCGCGCGCGAGACGGTGGGCACAGGGCAGAGTGCGATGTAGAGGTAATCGACAGGGAGATCAGAGTGGAGGGGATAGTGCTGAACCACGCCTCCTCGCACGTTATCATCGACGAGACCCGTCATCTCATTCCCTACATAACGCCGGAGAATGCCACCAACAAGAAGGTCTACTGGACCACGTCCAACCGCAACATCGCGTCCGTCTCACAGACGGGGATAGTCGTCGGAGTGAGAAGGGGCATAGCGATAATCAGCGCCACCACGGAGGATGGCGGCTTCGTGGCAGAGTGCGAGATGGAGGTCAGGGAAGGGTGGTTGGATTTCGTCGACGGCTGCGCCATGACTACAGCAACGCCGGCGGCGCTTCTTCTGCTGGCACCATTGGCCTATTTACTGATTCGAAGATAGAGGCAAACGCTGACCCTTTCGTCCTGAGCGGCGTTGTTAGGAAGGCGGCCAGAAACATGCCGCCTAAGCGAACGACTAGGCTCGCTGCGCTTCGCCTGTCGCCTGCTTATGTCGTCCCGAACGAAAGCGAGGGATCTCGGTCTTAATCGAGGTCCCTCGCTTTCGCTTCAGGACGACGGGGTAGATAAAAATACAGGTGTTGACCGACCGGTTGGTCTGTGTTATTATCTAACATACCGAACGGTCGGGAGGTGGTCTTTTTGGAGGAGGTTGTGCGGGATGTGCGGGGGGATATTATGAAGGCCGCTCGCGAGGGGTTTGCCCTTAAAG
This sequence comes from Aminobacteriaceae bacterium, assembly GCA_041678025.1. Lineage (GTDB taxonomy): Bacteria > Synergistota > Synergistia > Synergistales > Aminobacteriaceae > JAAYLU01. Next base: position 2,333 of record JBAYOX010000067.1, on the reverse strand, counting down.
GTTATTATGGCGCGAGCATGGGGGATATCGTGGAGAAGACCGGGCTCAGCAAGGGCGCTATCTATTGGTATTTCCCCGGCAAGTGGGAGATGTACAAGGCCGTGATTACCGAAGAGACGAAGAAGATGATCGCTGTGGTTCTGCCGGATGAGATGAGAGCGCCGGACGAGGAGGCGTCTGAGTTTTTTGTTACAAGAGGTGAGAGGCTGATCGATATGCTGGCGGACGACCCGCTAAGCCGTCTTCTGTTTGTGCAGCTCATGCTCGACGCCATGCGGGGCAGGGATGAGATGGCGGAGTTCGCGACGTCGTTGCGGGACACGATCATGGAGGACGCGGTGTCGGTCGTCGATATGTTCATAGCGGGGGAGTCCCGTCTTGCGCAGACCCTTCCCCACAGGGAACTTGTGAGTATGTTCGTGAGCATTCTGAATGGACTTATCTTGAATCTTGAGCTTAACGTCAGCAGGGAAGAGGCAAAGAGGAGCTGGCGTTTTCTGGTGAAAAGGGTTGTTGGGGGTGAGGCTTAAGATGCGTAGTATGAGGGCGGCGGGAGTCTCGGTTTTTCTACTGTTCTTTATCTGTAGTATGGCCGGTGCAGTTGAGATGCCGGTGCTGACGCTCGATGAGGCTCTTTCGATGTCCAGGGTGAACAATCCCGTGACTGCTGCGTCGGCTGAGAGAGTGGCACAGGCGAGAGCGAGGCTTGATCAGGCAAGAGGGGATTCTCTGCCCAGGCTCGGGGTCTCTCTGCTTTATCAGGAGGTTCAGGAGGAGCCGCGCTATCCGGTTTTTCCATCGGGGTATGCGAAGGCCGGTTTCGAGAGCACATGGAAGGCGGCTCTTACGCTTAACTGGCTGCTTTACAGCAGCGGAGCGGTGGAGTTCAACGCTGAGTCGAAGAGGCTGGCGCTGTCGGGGGTTGAGGCCAGCGAGAGGCGCACGTGGCAGGCGGTGGAGTGGGGGGTGACCTCATCGTGGTACGATCTGAGGCGGGCTGAGGGGAAGCTGTCGGTGGCTATGGACGTCCTCGATCTCACCAGGGAGCATCTTCAACATGTCGAGGCGCTTTTTCGCAATGGAGTGGTGGCGAAGAACGAGGTGCTTCGTGTGAGGGTGTCTGTATCTGAGGCGGAGCTCAATCTGATTCAGGCCCAGAATGCTGTCTCAATAGGTTGGAGGGCTCTGGAGAGGGCGGTGGGTGCGCAGCTAGAAGGGGTTTTCGATCTGCCTCCGCGCGAGGAGAGGCCTCAGATCCCGTCTATGCCGGAGGACGCGGTGCCGCTGGGGTTGGCACGGCGTCCGGAGATGGAGGCGTTGGAGCTGGCGGCCAAGTCTGCCACGTTTGCGTCAAGGGCGGCGAAGGCGCAGGACGGTCCGCAGCTTATGCTGATGGGAGAGGCCTACGCGGCGGATGATAAGTTCTTCCCGGAGAGGCAGAACGACTGGAAGGCCACGCTGATGCTGTCGTGGAGCCTGTTCGATGGCGGAGTGTCGTCGGCGCGCGCGAGGGAGGCAAAGGCGGCGGCCGCTGAGTTCCTGCTGCAGATGGAGGATCTTAAGAGGCAGATCGAGCTTGAGATCTCTGTGGCCAGGCTGAACTGCGAGTCGTCCCAGCAGAGGATCGCCGCAGGTCTTGCCATGGTCGAGAGCGCGGAGGAGGATTATCGTATGGCTCTGAAGCGCTATACAGCGCAGGTGGGGACCAATATCGACGTGCTGGACGCGCGGGTGGCTCTGTCGAACGCGCGCAACCAGCTGGTCGACAGCAGCTACGATTCACTGAAGGCACGGGCGGAGATGGAGTTCGCGATGGGGGTCATCGGTGAGGATCGAGGAACGGAGGGTGTCGAGAGATGAAGAAGTACGCAGTTGTTTTGCTGTTTCTCGCCGCATTCGGCGGCTTGATCTTCTATCGTATGAAGGAGAGCGAGCCGACTTTGGCGAACGGGCCTGTGGCGGAGGAGTTGGTGGTGAGGATGGTCGCTCTGGAGAATCGCATGTTTGAGGAGACTGTCTCGTTTGCGGCCAACGTGGAGCCGGAGGAGAAGGCGGCAGTGGTGGCAAAGGTTCCCGGGCGCACAGTGCTCACGGTTTTGGTGAACGAGGGGGACAGTGTGAAGAAAGGACAGGCTCTGGCCACGGTGGACGACAGCCTTCTTCGCCAGCAGATAGCTCAGGCGGAGGCGGCGCTGGGTAAGGCGGGGACTTATGCGGCTACGGTGCGCTCCGACTTCAAGAGGATAGAGTCGCTGTATCAGGAGAACGTGGTGAGCCGCCAGCAGTTCGAGCGGATGGACGGGGAGGCGAAGGTGGCGGCGCGGCAGGTAGAT
>JBAYOX010000066.1:0-8146 GCA_041678025.1 Aminobacteriaceae bacterium | reverse complement strand
CCGCGAAAATGGGAGAAGATCATAGTGGAGATCTTCACGAATCGGGGGCCTGTTACTGTGACCCATTCAGCGGGCTTCCCTGGCCGGAATGTTACCTGCGGTCTGATGAAAGGCAGGGAGCTGGAGAGAGGGGGGAGATACGCCGTCATCGCCTCAGGAGCCAGGACAGATCTGTATCTGCCTCCCGATACTGAGCCATGCGCGGCAGAGGGGGGCAATGTCTTCGCTGGAAGGACGGTGCTGGCCCTAATCAACCACGGCGGACGATAAGCGTCGCTCCTGCCTTGACCATCAGCTCATGTATCTGAAATAAAGAAGCAGTGCTAATAAAAGGGCTACCGATGCGACCATAAGAATATATGGCATGGAGGTGGAGGACGGCAGTTCGAGGCCACCCTGTTGTGCGGCAGGCATCGTATTGCCGTTAGCAGTCTGCGGGTTTCCTGGGTGGAGCGTCTCGGACAGCTTCAGCGGCCTTGGTCCGATCGACTCGGTCCGAATGCGGCTGTTGCCCTCCATCGACACCACACCTTTGAACTCATCGGAAAGATGCACAAGGATCGTAAAGCCGCCGCCCCTGTCCTTGTGCACCGACATGACCTCCCCAGTCGTGACGCCATCGAAATCCGGGTTGACACGACTCAACTTCTCTCGCACTGGTGATTTTTCATCCTCCGGAAGCCTCAGCAGTATCTGGTCTCCGTTCTGCAGGGAGCCCACCGGAGTGCCTCTTACAGGGTCGATGACCGGAGCACAAGGAATGAGATATGGCGGGAGCTCGGGCTGCTTTTCTATGCTTTCGGCTTTGCTTTGCGCTCCGTCCGGGATAAAGGGGACAAGCTTCTCTTTGTCGCCCCGTTCGGCCCTCAAATATACGGTGACCCTGTATCCCAGCCGTAGAAGGACCTCTTTCCTTACATCTTCCTCAAGGACCTTTACACTTCCGTCGTCTCTGTCTACGGCCTGTCTTATCTCTCCCGGAGAGAGAATCTCCGCAAGCAACGACTCAAGCTCTGCCATGGCGTTATCGGAGATGCCGGGTTCGGACTCTTTCTGCTGGTTGAAAAGATCCTCTGTGAAGAGTAGAAAAGCCTCGGTATCGGATTCGACGTCGACCTTGCGGCCAGCATCATAGTCGGCGAGCGCCAGCCGGGATGAGAAGGTTCCGGCCGGGGAGAGGATCTCGTAAAAGAAGGCGTCTATTCTTTCGGTCTTTGATTTTCGAATGGAAAGAACGCATTTTACCACGTTCAATTGAGTTGATGAGTCCAACTGCCTACGTCCTTTCTGCAATTACGTTTTGATTCTATTATAAGGCTTTTTCTCCTTCTGGAAAAGTCTGCTGGACAATATGTTGAAATAGGCTTAAAAACAGGGGATAATTCCCCCTACAGGGCCAAAAGGAGGCGTCGGTTCGTGACTATTCGATCTTTGTGTTCACAGGGGTTTTTTGGCGACGAAGAGGTGTACCTGCATTTCTACGGCGAGGAAGCCGAGAAAAGCGCTCCGTTATTCGTCATACTTCATGGTGTACACGGCAGTATGTCCCCCGTTGATGAGAATAAGTACGGCTTTATCGCGAAAACTCTCGCGGGCGAGGGGTATGTCGCCTGTCTGGCGGAATCCAGCAGACTGCGCAGGGACAAGGAGTCCTTCGGCACAGACAGGGTGTCGTGGGCGATGTCGGCGTTCCGCGGAAAGACCTTTGCCATGGAGGTGTGCGACGCATTCTCGGCGCTTGACAGGGCCTCAGCGGAGCATCCGGGGCGCCCTGTCGTCCTCTGGGGGTTTTCTCTGGGAGGGTTGATCGCTGTGATACTGGCAGGCAAAGAGACCGGTAGCTTCACGCGCCAGCTTGGGGTTACTCTTGCACCCCCTACCGATGTGTCCGCTCTGGTGATCTCCGGCTCTGGGGACAGGATACGCACCGAGGCGTCCACAGACCTTACTCTACCCGTGCTGGACACTCTGGGCAGTAGCGAGATCGTTCATAATGCGGCGTCGAAGGTCTCTCTGTCATTTGCCCTTTTGTTTTACGGCGGCCGTGACGAGACGTTCGACGAAGAGTCTTCAAGACGGGTCTTTCGTAGTCTTCGCCTCGAGGATGGGAAAAAAGAGTTTCATATTCTTCCCGGGGTTGACCACTCCTTCCGCACTGTCAACGGAGTCCCATCAACGGAGCCGCTTAAGCGGATGATTTCTCTCACCAGGGCCACCCTGGAGCGCTACCAAATGACAGGAGAAGGCGAGGCCCGACAAGGAGCGTAACGAGCCCTCCAATGGCAAGGAAGGGGACGAGCGGTACTGCGTCCTTGCGCCGCACCTTCCCGGCCAGCATAAGCAGCACTGTGATTACTCCCCCTATCATGAAGCCCGTGTAAAGGGTGAGGAGTAGCATGCGCCATCCCAGGATGACGCCGACCCCTGCGGCAAGGGTCGCATCCCCCCATCCCATACCACCCCTTGAGAGCAGTATTATGCACCCTATGAGGGCGAAGCCAGCGGCAGCTCCCAGGGTGCCATCTAAAAGGGCCCCGGCGCCGCCTTGAATACGCAACAAAGCTCCCGTCACGCCCATGGCAAGGGGGAATACGTCAAAGACGTACCCATCCTCAATATCGGTGAGGGCGTTCAGGAAAAGGCCGAAGGCCGCGACCATCGCAAAGGGAAGGGCGGCCGACAGCCCCCATCTCCACGCCAGAAGGCCGCTTGCAAGAGCACCGATAATCTCGACCGCGAAGTACCTGACGCTGATCTTCGCTCCACACCGGCGGCACCTGCCCCTGAGGAAGCACCACGAGAAAAGAGGAATCAGGTCCCTGCACTCGAGCATTGCGCCGCAGTCGGGACAAGCAGATCGCTCACTGCCTCCCCATGGCCTCCCCGATACGCTTCTCAGAGCTACCACGTTAAGGAACGAGCCCAGAGAGGCTCCTAACATCGCGAATAGTATAACTATAAAGGCGTTTGCCATGCAGAATCAACCCCCTGAAAAAAGATGACCTCCCTGACTGCGGGGGCGTCCCGCATGGGAATATATCATAATTTGACGCGACGGCCAAATTCGTAAAATTTGATGTAAAATATGAGGCGACGCAGAGCCACCGCGCACTTCGATAAAAAAGGCCGGAAACGCCGTGCAGTATCGCTGTCGGTGGGTTCCGCGAATGTACAGAGGGTCTGCCCTCTGTTAAGGCACGAAAGGAGGAAGCGCCATGTTAAAGAAAATTCTCGTGGCAGTGGATATGAGCAAGATGTCCGAGGAGGTTTTTTCGTACGGCTGTTCCCTTGCCTTGCGTCTCGGGGTTGAGGTGACATTTCTGCACGTTCTCCCGCACCCGACCCTCTGGCGGGGGTACGAGCCGTGGCTGCCTCCCGAGATCGACGTCGAGGTCGCGGAGATCGCCAGAAAGAAGCTTGATTACTTCTTCAGGAAGGCAAAGGAGAGCGACCCCGAACTAGAGCACACGGACTACAAAATGGTCGTCAAGGAGGGGAATCCTTCCGATGTCATAATCAACTACGCACGGGACAACGACATGCACCTCATCGTAATAGGCTACAGGGGGCAGAGCACCCTGGAGCGTCTTGTCGTGGGAAGCACTGCGACCAACGTTGGTCGGTACGCTCACTGCTCTGTGCTTATCTACCGCCCGGGCGAGCAGGTGATCTAAAGCACCGTCATGAGGGCGCGCTCTCTCCAGACGGGAGGGTGCGCGCCCCCTGGTACGCTATTTCTTGCGGGTCCCGTATATCTCCTGCCCGTATGTTCTGTGTTTCTTTGCCTCCTCTTGCTGCCCTCCCGACGGCGGCGGCGGCGAAGAGTTGAGCGATCCTTGGATCCTCTGGGCAAGAGCCTCTCTCTTCTTTTTTTCCTCGTCGATGTCAGAGGATATCCCCGGCACGTCGCGGTCAAGGTACCCCAGGTCGACGAGAGCCTGAATCCGGAGGATGTCCACGCCCATTTCCTCGGAGAGGGAGTCCACGCTGAACCGGGTCTTGCGGCGATCACGGATAAACTCCCGGACCTTCGGATAGAACTCGTCAACCTCTTGGAGGCACTGAGCGCAGAACTTCCCCCGTGCGCTGTCATAAAGCCTCCCACAGATCTTACAAGGTTTAAGGCTCATGTTGCAATCCTCCTTCATGGCTTTGTCCACCAGTACTATACCATTCTTTCAAAAACCGAGAAAGGTATATTAGGGGTATATTTTCCGATGATACGTGCGGAAAATCTTTTGTATTATGCACGCTTCGCCGTTTAAAGTGCAGGACCGGGTTTGTTCGCCATATTTCTGCTAATATATGATTGAGCATCCATAATGATCATTAGAAAGGGGAAGATAAAATGAAGCCCACAGTAGTGGATCACATCGGAATAGCCGTAAAATCGATAGATGAAGCCCTGAAGTTCTGGCAGGACTCTCTCGGAATAAAGTGCACCGGCGTCGAGGAGGTAGCGGAACAGAGGGTAAAAACAGCGTTCCTCCCCCTGGGGGATACAGAGGTCGAGCTACTCGAGGCGACGTCAGACGAGAGTCCTGTCGCGAAGTTCATAGAGAAGAAGGGCGAGGGGATACACCATATAGCTATTAGGGTGGAGAATCTTGAAAAAGCCCTTGAGGCGATGAAGGAGAAGGGTATAAGGCTTATCGACGAGGTCCCTCGTTACGGCGCAGGGGGAGCGCGGATTGCGTTTGTACACCCCAAGGGGACGGGTGGCGTTCTTCTGGAGCTCAGCGAACGCTAGGGGATCCGCCCCACGTCGGGACGACGCCAAGTAGGAGGAGATAGAGTGCGCGATATTTCGGTCGATATGATCATCGCCACTGTCGCAAGGTTATTCACCGATGCGGCGTACAGGCTCCCGGACGATGTCTTGCGGGCGTTGCGCGCAGCCTCTGATCTCGAGACTGAAGCGCAGGCGGCTTCGGTCCTGAAGACGATCGAGAAGAACGCACTCGTTGCGTCGGAGGGGGGCTATCCGCTCTGTCAGGATTGTGGCATGGCGGTCGTATTCCTGGACGTCGGCCAGGACGTCCGGTTTGTAGGGGGAGATCTGTTCGAGGCAGTGAACGAGGGAGTGCGAAGAGCCTACAGGGACGGCTATTTACGGTGCTCCATAGTGGAGGACCCTCTGTATGAGAGAATAAACACCGGGGATAATACGCCCGCCAAGCTGCATATCAGAATTGTCCCCGGGCGAGAGGTGAAAATCACCGTCACACCCAAGGGATTTGGCAGCGAGAACATGAGCGCCCTAGCGATGCTGCCCCCGGCGGCAGGGGAGCGGGGTGTAATCGAGTTTGTCGTGGAGACGGTCGGGAGGGCGGGACCGAACCCCTGTCCGCCGGTTGTGGTGGGCGTTGGAATAGGAAGCGATTTCGAAGGGGTTGCCGAGCTGGCAAAGAGAGCGCTGCTACGCCCGATCGGAGAACACAACCCACTGCCCTCGTACGCCGCACTGGAGGAGAAGCTGCTGGAGGAGATTAACTCCCTCGGCATCGGAGCCGCAGGCTACGGTGGCCGGATCACCGCGCTGGGCGTCAGTGTGGAGCAGGCGCCGACCCACATAGCGAGCCTTCCTGTAGCAGTGAATATCTGCTGCCACTCAAATCGGCACGCAGCAACGGTAATTTAGGGGGCTGAGGCTTAATGAAACAGATACGCATCGTCACCCCTCTGACCGAGATAGCGAGCAGAGCACTTCGGGTGGGAGAGGAAGTTCTTCTGTCGGGAGTTGTCTACGTGGCGAGGGACGAAGCGCACAGACGAATAACGGAGGCCTTGGGCAGAGGGGAGCCCCCTTCATTCAACATGGAGGGGGCGGTTATCTTCTATGCGGGACCGTCCCCTGCCCGTCCGGGAAAGCCTGTAGGTGCCATAGGTCCGACGACAAGCTACCGGATGGATCCGTACTCCCCACTGCTTATCGGCATGGGCGTTCGGGGCATGATCGGCAAGGGGGCACGGTCGCCTGAGGTGGTGGCAAGCATGGTAGAACACGGGGCTGTCTACTTTGGCGCCACGGGAGGAATAGCGGCCCTTCTTGCCAGTGCTGTCGTCGCTTCGAGAGTGATATGCTATGAAGATCTCGGCCCGGAGGCACTCAGGGAGCTTGAAGTCCGCGATATGCCTCTTATCGTTGTAATCGATTCAACAGGGGGGTCGATCTACAGGAAGTGGCCTTGAAAAACAGGCGATAACGATGCAACCCTATGCAGGACAGGGCACTGCGTCAGCTCCTGCTACCGGTGAGGGCCTTTCTGGTCCTCTCCTCCGCGTTGGTCAGGTGCCGTATGACGAGGCTCTCCGTCTTCTCAGGATTGTGTTCGCGGAGTGCCGCAAGAATCTCGAAGTGCTCCTCTGTGACCGCCTCAAGCACCTCTTCGCGAAAAGGCCCCTTTTCAGCGAAGTACCTGATCCTTCTCGCATGGACGCTGAGATTGTGAAGGGCGTCGAGTATCAGCGGGTTGTCGGTTTTGCTCGAAAGAAGCGAATGCAGGGCGGCGTCGGATTCCAGGTATAGGTCAAAATCGTCCGGGTTCTCCTGAACTCGAATCAGCTTTGCCTCCACGGTCTCTATCTCCTCGTCAGTGCAGTTAATAGCCGCATCGCGAGCCACGCTGCCCTCCAGCAGACGACGGTACTCCCACACGTGCCTCGAACGCTTTTCACTCACCTGGGTCACAACAGCCGCCTTGTTGCGCTCGATATCGACCAAACCCAACCCCTCCAGACGCAACAGCGCCTCCCTTATGGGCGTGGTGCTAACACCGAACTCCGCAGCAAGCTTGTCAATCTGGAGCATCTCTCCTGGTTGATAGGTATTACTCACTATCAGCTCCTTTATCGTCTCGAACACCTGGTCGCCCAAGGAATGGAAAACCCTGCTCGCCAACTACCTCAACTCCTCTCCTGGAATGCTTGGACACGATCCCTCACGGTCTTGAAATAGTCGGGTAGGCATCAGCAATCCGATTTGTATGGAAATCAATAATCTCTAGTACGGCGCTAATTATACCAGTACCGCCGGTTTTGACCACCCATTATATTGTAGTGCATGCATGGGAAGAGGCGAAATCCTACGGGGAGCGAATTGGTTTTCGAGGAACCGAGGGAACGTTATAACCTGTTGATTATCGACAGGTCGGTTCTATACCCCCGAAGCACTTTCTCGCTCATTTGCTGTTTTTCTATGAGGGCGTCGAGGCGACCCGGAGCAGCGTGTCGTAGACCTCTTTGTTCGGAGAAAATCGCAAGCTTTCGCGGAATTCATCGGTTTGTTTGCTCTCCCCGGCTATCTTCAGGAGGGCCGCGGCTATCGCTGGAGATCGGTTTTCGCCGTGGTTGCAGTGGACAACGAACGTCTCCACGCCTGTCTCGCGATTCTCTCGGACGAAGTCGAGGATGGTGCTAGCAATCGTTTCGTCGAAAAAAATGAGACTCCTTCTCATGGTTCTTTCTGCGTCAGCGATCTTACTTTTGTCGCGAAACGCCATTTTTTCGATGTCGTCAAAACAGACGGGAAGAACGCCCCGGCAGTGTTCGTTCCGGACCACGTTTGCCGGGGTGCCGCCGGGAGTATATACTGATATGACGGCATGCGGCTCGGTGATCCGGGATATTCTGCACTCGTTTTTCACGAGCATGCGGGAGAGTACAATGCACTTCATTATTGTTCCTCCTTGCTGGTCTGGGCTGGATATTTTGAAAACTGGGTGATTCTTTAAACCGTATGATGCCCCAAGCCATATCCGGTGTCAAGAAGGTTGAGGTTCCCGATTGCCAGGATCAAAGTCCTGTCTGAACATGAATTGGGCTGTTAGAGGTTAACCTTTTACGCATTTCCTCTCGAGGAATCTTTCGTGGTGCCTGCAATCTTACGGTGGGTTTAATTTATTTGAATTACAAGACACAATCACTCAGTATTCAATTTCCGACCCGGGCTTCTTTCGGATATTAAGTGCCGTATTTGCTGATGATCTCTGGTTTCCATCAATATTCATGGCTATGCTTGGAAATGTGCTTTTTGGCGCCGCTTGCGCAATGGTTTCGGTGTTTCGAGGGAGCGTGCCCATCGTGGAGATAGCTAAAGACTTGGGATTAAGCCCTGGTCTAATCTCCGAGTGGAAGAGGAGGGGGT
>JBAYOX010000065.1:0-8155 GCA_041678025.1 Aminobacteriaceae bacterium | reverse complement strand
GAAGGTTTGTGTCTTGAACAACACTACCTTAACACTGTTCACAGAACAGTCCAGAGGGGGTTTTTATTTTTTAAGGTGCGGATTTAGGTGCTCCCTAAGAGCATCGAGGGTTGTTTCCATGCCCTCTTTTCTGTTGAAAAGCTGAGGTCCCCCCGCTTTCAGCGCCAGAACATGGTTTCACTTGCCTCTTGTCTCGTCTCGAACGAAAAACTCTGTAGTAAATCAGTTAAGGACACATCCATTGTCGGGGAAAAAGAGGGGGTGATAAAATAGTGTTTGGCACTTTACAGTGGCTGTTCAATCCGGTTGTACCAATGATTGGTGCCGGGGGGGGGACTCGAACCCCCATGTGGTCGCCCACGGCGGATTTTGAGTCCGCTGCGTCTACCATTCCGCCACCCCGGCGAGCACTGGTATTTTTTACCACAATTGAGCCTCGATGTCCATAGAGGCAGAGCTTCTTTTATTGGATACGATCAAGGATGCGAAGCTCCCCGTAGATAGCAGGGTGGTCAATCGGATAAGCCGAGCTCCATCATCTCCTCTATCGTAAGGTAGTCCACGCCCGCCAATGATTCTATGTGATGGCGGAGTTCGTGTACGACAGACTCCTCTATTTCATCCAACCACTCCTCTTCCGAGGCTCCAGCCAGGTCTTCGGCGAAGGTTCCGTAGTACAGATAGATTATGTTGCCCATCATCGGGTCCTCGATGTACTCGCCGAAGAGAAGGTATTCGCCATCCTGCTTCTTTTGGCGTATAACGTTAAACCCTCCGTTCAACTTTTCAAGAAGCATTCTTGGAAGGTTCTCCACAGCCTTTTCCACAGCATCGCAGAATTCGTCGTACTTCATATCCACCCTACCTTTGACGTTTTTTAGAAGGCTAATCCAATCTGTCTCCACCGGCTTGCAAGTGTATAATGTGTAACGGATAAACCTTAGGGAGGGTGGACGACCATGAACAGCCTTATTATACGACACATTATCCCCGCCGCTGATTCGGGGACAGAGTGCGAACCGTGCAGGGAGACCTCTAACTACCTTCATTCCATGATGGAGGGGCTTGCGCCGAAGCTCGCGGGGCTGGATATCCAGCTTTCGCTTCAGAATCTGGAGGTGCATACCGTATCCGATGCCAACTGCGGCAAACTGAACTATATCTCTTTCTTCGGGCCGGAGCTTGGTCTGCAGGCAGAGCAGTCCATCGAGGAGGTTTTAGGTGCCTCGATCTCGTTTGAGCGTTGCGACGGGTGCAAATTGCCGGATGGAGCCCCGTTCGAGATGCGCACTCTCAACACGCAGGAGGGGGCGTTCCAGACGATACCGCCCGGAGTGCTGAGCGACGCTCTGATCAGGGTCGTCTTCTCGTCCCTTGGGAGCTGCGGCAAGGGCAGTTGCGCCACATGCGCCGGATGCGGCGATCAGGAGGAGTGACTCGGCGGCTGGAGGAGAAAGACTGTCATTAAATATGCGCTGGTTTTATCTGTCTGAAGCCTGACAAAGCGGATGTTGGCGTATCAAACAAGGTGTTGCATCAGACCTAAATCCGCAGGTTCATCTCCGCAAAGGGGAGAAAGGGTCCCCGGGCCGATAGTTTGAGTCTTTTTCCCCATTTCGGGCTATCGGCCTGCCGTTGTGCTGCGGTTATCATCCCTTTTTAGGCTTTCCGCCTTTTTCAGTTTACGCTGCATCTGTTCCGGAAGCCCTTCTCCCGGAGTCGCTGGTTCTTTTGGCGAAGCGGGCGAAACTCTCTACTCCAGAAGGCAGCGGAGTTCAAAGAGTCTTTTTTCCGCGTGTGCGAATAGTATACCCCCTCTGTCTCCAGACCAGATTTTTAGTATGGTTCCTCTGCCGTGACGGACTATTTTGCAGACCATGGCATAGAGGAGAAATTTTAGGGTTTTAGGACGGCCCTTTCTGTAGGCAGCGGGCAGAAGGAGGCGCTTAAGGAGGTTGTGAAGGTTAAGGGCAAGGGCGCTTATGTTCCACCACGCGGCGTTGGCCCCGAACCGTCCCGAGGGGACGTGACCGCCTGCCAGTTCATACTTAAGGATGTGGTGGGCCTCCTCGGATTTGCCGCATCTCCTTCTCTGCCAGCGGATGATTCTCTCACCGTCCATGGGCTCCCCTGCTACGTAGCCGTAGAGGCTTCCGTCTTCCCCGTCGTCTATGTTTGTTACTATGCCACGGGTTCTGTAGTATCGGCCGCCCAGGATCATGAAGCGCTCGTCTCTTTTCTCCCCGCCGCGCCTCTCGTCCAGGGCGTCCCCGATTTCTTCAAGCAGCCAGGGCTGTGTCGCCTCCTCGACGATGCGGCGCTGTTCGGCTCTTTCTTTCGCGTCGCAGGAGGACATGGCCTCTTTGGGGTTTCTGGGGTCCCTTATGGCGAAGAAGCGGTAGTCGGGGCCGTGCTTCTTAAAGCTCAGACTGTTGGGGAAGTAGTGTACTTCCGCCCATTCTGCCGCGGGACGAACCGTACCGTCCTTTAGTTTTATGGTCTCATTGCCCAGGGGCTTCCATTCTTCTTCAGGAACGCCCCGTATGGCCTCGCGGAATTCCTTTACCATAGGGCAGGAGATTCCAAAGCTAATACGCCCCCACCTGGCGTTCCTGCCCTCGTTGCAGTAAACGAGCAGGTCGGTCTGGTAGCCCGCGCAGTCGCTCCTGAGGGAGACTCCCTCCACTTCATCCGGTAGGGACGAGAGTACCCGCTCAAGCTCCTCCTTCTGTCCGTATCCGGGCGGGACGTTGCCGTCTCTGTAGCCGGCGGCAAGGATAAGGTCATGCTCGGGGCAGTAGGTGTTGAAGGCCTGGTAGCTCCTGGACTCCTCGTAGTTCCATAGAGACCCGTAACTTTCAGTCTCTATAAAGGTGGCGTCCTGATCCAGGGTAACGTGGCCGCTGTCTTTCTTACCGCCTCCCTGCACCATGGAGAAGGAGAGCAGACGGGAGAAGACGGTCCTGAAACCGGACAAGCAGGCATTTTCCCCGGGGACGAAGGCTCTGCCCTGACCCCTTTTGTTATCCTCGTCCCCGTTATGAAACTCCTTCAGCCAGTTCCTGGCCGAGGTCGGAGAGGGGATGGAAACGCCAAGCTTCTCGAAGCAGAGCCTTTCTTTAAGGTCCTTCAGATGGTCCACGGCGCTTCCTCCCGCCAGATTGAGCAGGGTAAGGGCCAGAGCGTGGTCGGAGTCGCTGTAGCCTCTTACGCTCCTCGCCCCTATGCAGGAGTCTATTGCCTCGGGGAGGCCGGACTGTCTGAATAGCTCCACCGCAGGCCATAGGCCCCCGTAGGGGGACATGCCGCTCGTTCCATTTTGGATCTCAATGCGCACTCTTCCCAAGGCGGCGTTTTTATTCTTGTTCGTCCTGTTTCCGCAGATTTTCCCCTGGATTTTCTTTGCTCTTTGGGCCATAATAATCGCACCTCTCTGGTGAAGGTTTGTGTCTTGAACAACACTACCTTAACACTGTTCACAGAACAGTCCAGAGGGGGTTTTTATTTTTTAAGGTGCGGATTTAGGCAGGCCGGTGATTGTATGCAAAACCGCCCGTTTTTCAAAGAGAATCGATCTATAACACTCCTTTGATGAACAGTCAAAAAAGACGGGTACGCGTGCCTGTTCTGGCCATTATTAAATTGGGGTTCACTATAAAAAGAATTATTACCGATTCTCCCTTCTCATTCTAGCGCCTTGGAGTATAATGATTTTGGAGAGTGATGATCCGTTGATCGACAGATTGGAGTTGGGGCTTGCGCCCGACCTGTGGGAGTACTGGGGTTTTACCCCTTGGAACGATTTCGGTATGAAGGGCGTTTACCGTAGGGTGACCTTCGTCAAGAGTGCGTTGCTCGGGGAGGTCTGTAGATACTATGCCGACGACTACGTTATATGGCGGCATAACGGCAGGTCGGACAGAGATCTGGTTCTAAAGACGTGCCAGCCTCAGCCGGAACTTATGGTGCAGCGCTTTCTCTTCGTGGAGGAGCGCGAATCCGGCGAGAAGGAACGCATACGCTCCTTCCTTTTCGGGCTCAGGGGGTATGTCGAGGTTCATTCATACACGCCGGGGGGGCGTTACTCAAAGCGCCTCAAGGATCTTGCCCCTCTTGTGGACAGGGCCTTGGAGCTGATAAACTCCAAGGAAGAAGGTTTGAAGGGTGGTGAGTACAAAAAGTCTCCCGCTTAGATTGTTGCGCGTTTTTAATTATCCTTACCTTCGGAGGTGAACAAAGTGCTTTCCACGCTTGCAACAATGTTTCTGGTGGCTATAGTTCTGTTTGTCGTCTGTTATAAAGTCTACGGCTCGTATATGGCAAGACTTTACAATCTGGACGATTCGGTAAAGACACCGGCCGAGGCCATGTACGACGGCATCGACTACTGCCCGGCTCATCCGGCTGTTCTTCTGGGGCATCACTTTGCTTCCATCGCGGGGGCGGGTCCTATCGTCGGTCCGATCACCGCGGCGGCTATGTTCGGATGGCTCCCCTCGTATCTTTGGTGTCTGATCGGCTCTGCGTTCCTCGGAGGACCTCACGACATGGGCGCTCTTGTAGCCTCGATGCGCCATGAAGGAAAGTCCGTGGGAGAGGTCGTCGACCGATGGATCGGACGCAAGGGGAAGGTTCTCTTCCTCTGCTTCACGATACTGGCGCTCGTCCTTGTGGTCGCGGTCTTCCTTCAGCTCTCCGCTGGCTCCTTTGCTCAGGATCCGGCAGTGGCCTTCTCCGCTACCCTTTACATTTTCATGGCCGTCCTCTTCGGAGTGCTCATTTACAAGTACCACGTGCCTCTGTGGCTAATGACCGTAATCATAGTCCCCATCGTCATCTACGCGTGCTGGTACGGCAACGAGGCAGAATGGGTGGCGTCAACGTTCGCACTCTCCATGGAGACCTGGCGCTGGCTTCTGGTTGGCTACATATTCCTGGCATCGATCCTTCCGGTCTGGCTTCTTCTGCAACCGCGCGACTACCTTGCCTCCTATTTCCTGTACTTCGCAGTGATCATCGGCTCAGTCGGCATGATCATGGGCAAGGGGGAGGGCTTTGACGTTGTACTGCCCGCGTTCAAGGGGTTCGCAGCGGGCAATCAGTACCTGTGGCCGATGCTTTTCGTAGTGGTCGCCTGCGGTGCCATCTCCGGCTTCCACTCCCTGGTAGGAAGCGGCACTACGTCCAAGCAGCTCTGCAAGGAGACCGACGCAGTCCTGGTCGGATATGGCTCGATGCTTCTTGAGGGCCTGGTAGGTGTTATCGCCGTCGGTACGATAATGATCAGCGGAGTTATCGCCGAGGGCGGGCCTACCATGACCTACGCCCAGGGGTTCGGAAAATTCGCCGCCATCCTTGGGATCGACCCCAAGGTGGGCGTCTCCCTCGGGCTTCTTGCCATGAACTCTTTCCTGCTTACATCGCTCGACACGGCCACTCGTCTGACCAGGTATCAGATTCAGGAGCTGTGCGGCATGAAGATTGACAAGTACACCGCGACGATCGTCGCCATAGCGGGCGCCATGGCCCTTCTGCTGACCAAAGCTCACGGACCCACCGGAGCAGTCATCCCGGCATGGGCAGCGATCTGGCCGATCTTCGGCGCTTCCAACCAGCTTGTTGCCGCTCTTGCGCTGCTGACCATAGGTGTTTGGGTAAGCAAGGCCCTGAAGAAAGATAACCGCTTTGTAATGATTCCGATGTGGTTTATGCTTGTGACCACCATTGCAGCACTCGGTTTCCTGATCAGGGACAACATGGTCTTTGAGAAGCCGAACTACATCCTGGTGGTGCCCTCGGTGATTCTGATGATCCTGGCTCTGTTGATGGTGTTCGAGTCATTGAAGGCGCTCAAAGAGGAGCCGAAACTGTAGCTTCAGCTGATTGTGAACAGGCACGAAAAACCGGAGGGGAGCGACGGACGGATCCGCCGCTCCCCTCTCTTCATCTCGTGCTTGTTCAGACTAGGAGCTCTTTCCTACGCTGAACGACTTCGCGCTCCACGACTTTCCGCGCTTTCTGTTCTCCGCCTCGATAACCTCGACGAACCTGCATCCACAGCGCTCGCAACGTATAGTCGAGGCCTTGTCGTCAAGCTCGAACTCGCTCTTGCAGGACAGACATCTATACTTTCCCATAGAATCACCCCCGTACATTATTCTGGAGATCAATCCGAGTATACCTACGCCCTTCCGCTAACGCGATAATTATACCATGAGACTCAAGTGCGGCGTATTGCTGTATAATTCACGGAAGATGCTACGCCATTCCTTTCCGCCGACCGGAGGGGTTCTTATCCGGGATGAGCTGTACGGTCTCCGGCAATGTGCCCGTTTGAAAGAGAGGAGGAGGGATTTGACTTATCCATTTCCAAGAGAGTCGGACGATGTGTCCTGCGTGCTGTGCGGAGCTGCCGGGCTTGGCATCCAGACGGTGGAGGACATGCTGGCCAGGGTCGTGGTGGACTCGGACCTGTGCGTCTTCGGATCCAGGGAGTATATGTCGAGAGTCAGGGGCGGCAACAACTCCACCGAGTTGCGAGTCGCCCGCTCCAGGGTGGACGCCCTGGTCGACAGGATCGATATCCTCATCGCCATGAGCAGAAAAGTGCGCACTAACATCCGGGAGAGGATCGCCCCTACCACGGTGATCATCGGTGACAGAGAGGAGCTGGGTGACGAGCTCGACGACGCCGGCGGCGTCTTTGTGCACGCCCCCCTCGCCGAACTTGCCGCAGAGGCGGGAGGCAGGATCTACTCCAACTCGGTCGCTGCGGGCATCCTGCTGGGTATCCTCGGACTCGCCCCGGATCTTGCCGAGGATTTCTTCAGCAAGCGCTTCGCCCGAAAGAAGCCCGATGTCGCGGAGAGAAACTCGATGGCGTGCCGTGCCGGCTACGAGATCGGGCAGAGGCTGGCTGACGGAAAAGGTCTCTTTTCCGTAACGAAGGCGAATGCGAGCGTCGGGAAGGCGCTGATAAACGGCAGTGATGCCGTCTCTCTGGGGGCGATGGCAGCGGGGTGCAACTTTGTTACCGCATACCCGATGTCCCCGGCAACGGGGCTGCTCTCATTCTTCGCGCAAAACGCCGCGAGGGCGGGGGCTATCGTCGAACAGACGGAGGATGAACTGGCGGCGATCAACATGGCGGTCGGGGCGTCGTACGCTGGTGCCAGATCGATGGTGACCACCTCGGGCGGAGGTTTCGCCCTCATGGCAGAGGGGATAAGCCTGGCGGGAGTTGTTGAGTCTCCCGTCGTGATACATCTCTCCCAGAGGCCCGGGCCCGCGACAGGGATGGCTACGCGGACCGAACAGGCTGATCTGGAGCTAGCCCTTTACTCGGGGCACGGCGAGTTTCCCAGGGCTATATATGCTCCGGGGAGCGTAGAGAGAGCCTTCCTGCTGACCCAGGAGGCCTTCCGGGTCGCCCTGAAATACCAGACGCCCGCCATAGTGATGACCGACCAGTATTTCGTCAACTCCTTCTACAACGTGCGACCGGATGATCTGCACCTGCTGGATGAACCTACGTGCGTGAAAGAGACCGGAGCTGACTATAGAAGGTATGAGGACGACCCCTCGGGATGCTCGCCCTTTGGCGTTCCCGGGTTCGGAGAGGGCATAGTGGGGGCGGATAGTCACGAACACGACGAGGTCGGGCATGTCTACGAGGACTTCAAACTTAGAAAGCGTATGCAGGACAAGAGAATGAGAAAGCTGTGCGGGATGAGCGAGGAGGCTATTGCACCGGCCCTGTACGGCTCTGACGAATACGATACGCTGATCGTCTGCTGGGGATCGACTATCCCCATCTTCAGAGAGGCGCTATCCCTCATGGCTTTTGAGAGGACGGCGCTGCTGGCCTTTGAACAGATCTGGCCGCTTCACTCCTCGACTGCCGAGCTGCTTGGAAGGGCTCGGAAGATTTTCGTTGCCGAGGGCAACAGCACAGGTCAGTTCGCCAGGCTGCTTCGCGCACGCACCGGCGTGGAGGCTACGGGAGCGGTCCTCAAGTACAGCGGACTTCAGTTCTCCGTCGAGGAGGCGGCAGACAGACTCTCCGGGGTGATAACGGGAAAAGGAGGCGAATCATGATGAAGACGACGCCGTTCGATCTTCCGGGCGTAGAGATCTCGTGGTGCCCCGGTTGCGG
>JBAYOX010000064.1:0-8261 GCA_041678025.1 Aminobacteriaceae bacterium | reverse complement strand
TCTCCGACCGAGCGAACTCCCGCTGCTCCTCGCTCATACTGTAGGGGTCCTGCGGACGAGAGTCGAACGAGTCCATCTCTCGATCCACCCACATCCACGAGAACTCGGGTGTCAGAATTGCCGAACGCCGAAACTCGCCGGAGACGCCGACGATCAGCTCTCCGGGGAAGATGATCACCGGGAGCCGATCACAAGCCGCAGCGAAGGCCTTTGCCCTCCTCACGGGCGTGGCCTCGCCCTCCGTCTCCTTGTGGGACTCGGTCCAGATAGCCGCCCGGAGGCAGCTCACGGACGGTTTTCCATTCACATACTCCTGGCGCGCGCGCTCTGTACGTCCACTGCTGCTCATGGGTCATTCTCCTTTCAGACATTCTCCTCCGGGTAGAGGATGACCATCGCAAGAGTCGCTCTCCCCTCCCCAGGGTTGTGGTACGAGTGCGACCTGTCGGCCCTGTACTTCATCGAGTCTCCGCACTCCAGACATCTCTCCTCGTCACCCGCCATGATGACGATCTCTCCCTCGAAAACGTGGACATACTCGACCGTGCCGTCAATATGCGGCTCGGAGGATGAGAATGCCCCCCTGTCCATCTCTATTGATAGGAATTCGAAGCGATTCTTTCCGTCGTAGGGGAATATCGGGTATACCCTGAATCTTCCGTTGTCGCCCAGTATTGGAGCCAGCTGCTCCTTAGAGAAGGACTCCGTCTCGGGAACAGGAGCGTCGGTCAGCTCGCTCAACGGGATGCGCAGGCCGTTAGCTATCTTCCAAACAGTCTGAAGTGTCGGGCTCGACTCCCCGCGTTCTACCTGTCCCAGCATGCTCTTGCTCACCCCGGTAAGAGCGGAAACCCTGTCGAGACTGAGTTTGCGCCTGGCTCGAAGGTTCTTCAGGTTTTCCGCGACGATCTTCTCGAGAGTCTCCATCCATATCTTCCTCCCGTCGAAGCGACACTCATGTACGCTATATTGCACAAAAAGAACGTTTTTGTCAACCTCTCTTCAATATGTTCCGCGGCCTAGAGCTGGGAAACCTGGCGGACAAGAAGGACGACTCCTATGGCTCCCTGCGCCTGGAGGACGTGGACCCGGTCGCAATGGCCGACGAGATCTACACCTTTGTCAGTTACGAGAGCATAATGGATGGATTGACGATGCCCTGAAGCAATCCATCGTACCGAGCCAATTCCGCATTGGCGTTGCCCAACATTTGTATATCGTAATCGCGAAAGCTGCTCGTATTCCTGAATATCCGAGCACTCTTATGTGTGCTATTATGGGAATCGGAGGTTTTACAAAGGAGGAGGAACTTCGCCGATGGAGGATATCCGGTGGATACAGCGATTCAACAGCTTTCATCGCGCTGGAGAACTACTTCGATGAATTTAAAAGCCTCCGCGCCGCGATGGAGCGCTTCAAAGAAACGCCCCCGTCATGAACGAACAGTACGGCCTCTCGGAGGAGACCATAAATATTATCGTTGCCGTCTTCGCCCGCCATCCGGAAGTCGAGCGCGTCATACTCTACGGATCGCGAGCCAAGGGCAGCCACCGAACCGGTTCGAATATCTCCAGGGAGGAGACGACCTGACCGAGCACGTCCTCTACAGCATTATGCGCGAACTCGACGACCTCCCGCTCCCCTACTCTTTCGACATCGCGATCCACTCGATGATCGTCAACGAGGCTCTGCTTGAGCGTATTCGCCGCAGGGGAGCGGTGTTCTATCAAAGGCGTGCTACAGCTTACCCATAGCCATTATTTAGCCCTGTATGAGGGTTGCCTCATCCGCTTCGGGCCATTTTGCGGGACATGCTATACGCTGGCTGCGAGTTCAAGCACGCCCTCCTTTTCGTTAACTACTATCCTCGACCCCTCGGAGACCTCTCCCGAGATTATCATCCTGGCGACCGGGGTCTCCACGCGCCTCACCATGAAGCGCTTCAGCGGGCGCGCGCCGTAGACCGGGTCGTACCCCTCGCGAGCGATGAAGTCCACTGCGTCGTCTGTGATCTCAAGCGCGATATTCTTGTCCTTCAGACGCTCTTCGAGGGAGGAGGCCAGCAGGCGCACTATGCGGCGCACCTCGTCGCGCCGCAGTGGCTTGAAGAGGACGACGTCATCCGCCCTGTTCAGGAACTCCGGCCGGAAGGTGCGGCGCATCTCGTCCGTCACACGGGTCCTCGCGTCCTCTTTTATATGACCGTCTGGGGTTATGCCCTCCAGCAGATACTGGGCGCCGACGTTGCTGGTCATTATGATGACAGTGTTCTTGAAGTCCACAAGGTGCCCCTGACTGTCGGTGACATGCCCGTCGTCCAGAATCTGCAGCATGATATTGAAGACATCGGGGTGAGCCTTCTCTATCTCGTCGAACAGTATCACGGAGTAGGGCCTGCGGCGCACAGCCTCCGTGAGCTGGCCGCCCTCCTCGTAACCGACGTATCCCGGAGGAGCGCCGACCATCCTGGATACTGAGTGCTTCTCCATATACTCGGACATGTCAAGCCTTATCAGGTTCTCCTCGCTGTCGAAGAGCGATTCGGCGAGCGTCTTCGCAAGCTCTGTCTTTCCGACGCCGGTCGGCCCCAGGAAGATGAAGGATCCTATCGGCCTTCTCGGGTCCTTTATGCCGGAGCGGGCTCGCAGCACCGCGTCCGCCACCAGCTCCACCGCCTCGTCCTGACCTACAACCCTGCGGTGAAGGACTTCGTCGAGCTTCAGCAGTTTCTCTCTCTCCCCCTCCATCAGGCGGGTGACCGGAATTCCTGTCCATCGGGCGACGATCTGAGAGATTTCCTCCTCGGTGACCTCCTCGCGCAGGAGCTTCGAGGCGGAGTCGTCCTCCTCAAGCCGTGTCTCTCTATCCTTCAGCTCGCTCTCGAGCTGCGGCAGCGTTCCGTGCTTGAGCTCCGCGGCCCTGTTAAGGTCGTACTCACGCTCAGCCCTCTCTATCTCGCGCCCTATGGACTCTATCTTTTCCCTCAGATCGCGCACCGCGCCGATCTCATGCTTCTCCGACTCGTAACGGGCGCGCATCCCCGTCTGCTCCTCGCGGGCCTCCTGCAGCTCCTTCCGAAGAACTTTAAGCCTCTCGGCGCTGGCGGCGTCCTTCTCCCTGTTAAGGGCCGCCTCTTCTATCTCCAGCTGCATCACCCTTCTGGATACGGCGTCCAGCTCCGCCGGAAGGGAGTCGATCTCCGTGCGAATCATCGCGCACGCCTCGTCGACCAGGTCGATGGCCTTGTCGGGCAGGAAGCGCTCTGTGATGTAGCGGTTGGATAGCACCGCTGCGGCCACAAGGGCGTTGTCGCGGATCTTCACACCGTGGTGCACCTGGAAGCGCTCCTTCAGGCCGCGCAGGATCGAGACCGTGTCCTCCACAGTGGGCTGCTCGACAAGTATCGGCTGAAAGCGCCGCGCCAGGGCCGCATCCTTCTCGATTCTCTTGCGGTACTCGTCGACCGTTGTCGCGCCTATGCAGTGAAGCTCTCCGCGCGCAAGCAGGGGTTTGAGCATGTTACCGGCGTCGATCGCGCCCTCGGCCGCCCCTGCCCCCACTATCGTGTGAAGCTCGTCGATGAAGAGTATTATCCTGCCGTCGCTCTCCTTAACCTCGTTCAGAACGGCCTTGAGCCTCTCCTCGAACTCGCCTCTGAACTTCGCTCCCGCAATCAGCGAGCCCATGTCGAGCGCGAATATCGAGCGGTCCTTCAGCCCCTCGGGTACGTCCCCCTTAACTATACGTCCGGCCAGTCCCTCGACTATTGCCGTCTTACCTACCCCCGGGTCGCCTATCAGCACGGGATTGTTCTTTGTCTTGCGGCTCAGGATACGCACGACCCTGCGGACCTCCTCGTCCCTGCCGATCACCGGGTCCAGCTTGCCGGCGCGAGCAGCCGCCACCAGGTCGCGTCCGTACTTCTCCAGCGCCTCGTAGGTGGCCTCCGGGTCCTCGCTGCAAACGCGAGCCCTTCCACGCACCTCGTTGAGCGCGGCCAGGAACTTGTCCTCGCTGACACCCAGCTCCGCAAGTATGCGCCCTGCGGCCGTCGCCCTTCCTTCGTCTATGAACACCCCCAGCAGGTGCTCCACAGAGACGTACTCGTCCTTAAGCTGGTCTGCCCTCTGCTGCGCCTTCACCATCAGACGGGACAGACGCTGCGACACGTATATCCTGCCGGGCTCGATGCCGGGCCCAGTGACACGCACCCGCCTTGATAGCTCATCCTCGAGGCGACGGACAAGGCTCTTCGCGTCCGCATCCATACGGACCAGCAGGCGCGGTACCAGCCCGTCGACCTGCTCTGCGAGAGAGAGCAGCAGGTGTTCTCCGTCGACCTCCGTATGTCCGTAGGTGACAGCCTTGTTCTGAGCCTCCGAGAAGGCCTCACGTGTTTTTGTAGTCATCTTCGCGAAATCCATCGCCATCACTCCTTTGACCTTTATTAACCTTAATGATTATATCGGCTTTTACGGAATGAATAAAGGGTGCAGGAGGGGCGCGACACACGTTTTACGGCGACAATCTGTTTTATTCGCCTGTTTTCTCATGTTTCCCGGCGGTTTCTATCTTTTTCTTCTTCCCGGTTCGACTAATATCATTCGGCTCGCGCTTGTAAAAAACCGTGGAATAGCGAATAATTTACGAAGCGCAGAGCACTCTTGGCTTAATCATTGACGACCGCGACGCATTCAAAGCGCTGAAAGCGAGATAACCTGTATGACAAGACCATACGAGAGTGACGCGGAGGCCGTCTACTTTCCTGACCATCTACTGGCGAGGCTTGACGGCATAAAGGAACACCGGCTTACACTGATCGAGGCACCATCGGGCTTCGGCAAGACGACTTCCCTTCGTGAATATCTTTGCGGCCGCCCGGGCGCGCGTTCCTTCTGGTACACGTGTCTGGGCGAGACTCAGACAAAGGCGTGGGGCGGTATATGCGACCTGGTCGAGAAGGTGGACCCGGATGTGTCCCGAAGCCTGCGCGGGCTCGGGATGCCCGACAGGGACTCAGCCGCCGATGCGGCGGCGATGATGAGCGAGTGCAGTTGTAACCGGGAGACATTTCTTGTGGTGGACAACTACCAGCTGTTGCAGTGCGACTCCCCCACGGGGATAGTCAACGCCTTCTCGCTGCACGGCGGCGATTCGTTGCGAGTGGTCTTCATCACTCAGAGAATACCTGACGATGATACTTGGCGCGCCTCGAACATACTGAAGCTGAACGCCGGGGACTACCTGTTCGACAGGGAGAGCGTCGCCCGCTTCTTCAGGCTTTCAGGCCTGCAACCGACCTCTGCCGAGCTTGACTCTGTGCACAGGGCCTCCGGCGGATGGATCGCCTCGATAAAACTCCACATGATGCACTACAGGCTGACAGGCACGGTCGCCCCAGAGAGTGGCATGAAGGGCCTCATAGAGTCGGCCCTGTGGGAGAGGATGACGGATCGCGACAAGCAGCTTCTCATGGCAGTCTCCCTCTTCGACAAGTTCTCCCTCAAACAGGCATCAATGATGCTCGACGACGCGCCGGGCGAGGACAAGATCGCCGAGATCCTCGGCAATAATGTATTCATCCCCTACGCTCCGTCGGAGGGTTTTTTCTACATGCACGGAATCCTGCAGGAGTTCCTCAGAAAACGGTTTGCGGACACGCACGGCTCATTTCAAGCAAAGACCTACGGCAGAGCTGGCAGCGCGGCGAGATCCGCCGGTGATCTCTTTCAGGCGACCAGGTTCTTCCTTGAGACAAGGGACTACGAATCCATACTCGAAATGCCCTTCACCACTCAATTCTTCTACAACTTCCCCGAGCGTAGCGTTATCGACCTGTTCGAGCGCCTTATCGAAGAGTGCCCGGAGGAGACTCTGCTGAAGCATCCAATGCCTCTGATCACTTTCGGACAGCAGTTCTTCAGGGACAGAAGGATCGCAACCTTCTCAAGAGTGACCAACCTTTTGCAGAGGCTTATCGACACCCCGGGCTCGATGCCCGAGGAGGAACTGCTGCGCGTGAGGGGCGAGTTCAGCATACTGATGTCCTTTCCAAGGTTCAACGACATCGCCGCGATGAGCGAATATCACAGGAGCGCTTACAAAGACCTCGAACGCCTGTCCTCCCCTCCCCGCTCGCAGATATTCGGCGGCGCGATGCCCTGGACGATGAGCGGGGCCTCCGTGCTCTTTCTTTATTGGAGGGAGAGAGGGGGGCTCGACAGGACTCTCTCAGTGATGGACGAGTGTCTGCCATACTACGTGACGCTGGCGGGAGGACACGGCGCGGGTGGAGAGTTCATACTGCGGGCGGAGTCTGCTCTGGCCAGGGGGGACGACGCCACTGCAGAGGTGATGTCCCGCTCGGCCATCTACGAGGCGCATGCAGCAGGGCAGACGGGCAACAGCCTCTGCGCATGGTTGGTGCTGGCGAGGGCGGCCATCCTGCGCGGCGACCCCGAGCTCTACTCCGCGGCCCGCTCCAGCATCAAAGAGGAGGGCACCGTATCCGGTCAACGGTCGATATTGCGTATCGGCGACCTCTGTCTGGCGTACATGGACCTGCTGCTCGGCAGGCATGACCAGATTCCCCCATGGCTGAACAGGTTGGAGAGCATCCGCAGGGCCATATACGCGGACGGACAGCCCTACGCTCTCATGCTGCACGGCATGGCGCTTCTGCAGGCGCGTAGGTACGAGGAACTCCACTCTCTGGCCGACTCGGTTCTGGTAGTGGCCAGGAGAATGAACTACCTGCTTCCTCAGGTGGTGATCCCGCTGCTTCTCTCGGCCGCAAAGACGCTTGACGGACGCATCTCCGAGGCAGGGGAGCTCCTGAAACATGCTCTGGATCTGGCGATGCCGGACGAGATGCTTATGCCTTTCGCCGAACAGTCGGAGGCCCTGATGCCCCTTATGCGTTCCATTTCCGGAGTTTACCCGGAACGGAAGATGCAGGCCCTTTTAAACCTATGCAAACGACAGACCGAAGGCGCAGAGGCGATTCGCCTCTCGTTGTACGATTCGCCCTCCTTGCTCAGCGGAAGGCAGAGAGAGGTCGCCCTCCTGCTGAAGGATGGGCTCACCATCAGGCAGATCGCGAAAAGGCTTGAAATCTCCGAGAACACCGTCAAAAGCACCGTAAAGGCAATATACGACAGGCTGGGAGTCCACACACGCGTCGAGCTGATGAAGACCAATCTGTAGAGTGAACCCCTACGGGCGTGTTTCTTCGTAATACCACCCCAAAAACCACCCGTTCGGGTGATTCCTTCTTCTGGCAAAGGGATGTATTGTCAGCAATGAGACTGTAGAGCTGGTGTCGGCTGTGGCGTTCGAACATCAGGCTCACTAGAGGAGGGGTATTTCATGAGATCGGTATTCTGCATCAGGAGGCTGATTACGACCGGCATCATGCTCTGCGCGCTAATGGCATGGACTGGTGCGTCGATGTCGGCCGCACAGGCGAAGAACGAGTTTCTGGTCAGAGGCGGAGAGTGGGTCTTTCTGAAGGACGGCGTTCTCCAGGAGACTCCCGTGCCCTACGCGTCGGAGAAGACAGGGAGCGGAGTTATCCACTGGCTGCTTATTAATCCTGAACAGGAGGAGAGCCTGAAAGAGGAGGCACCCGGTGTTCACTTTTTCTGCGAGCGGACCGGCGAATACTCCTTCCTGCCCCTTGACAATCCCGACGCTACGGACGGATTTCTCTTCAGCCGGGAGGGCGACCGTTTTATCGCGGTGGAGGTCGTCGACGAACATTCCCGGCGCTGGTCTCTTTATACCTTCCCGGACCTCTCCCTTCAGTTCGAGGTGAAGAGCGGCGAGTACGGCCCCGAGTGGGTCGGAAGAAGCCGCTTCGTCTACTCTCGCTACGAGTCGGGCACGAGCCGCGGTATGCCGGAGGAGTACGCCGACGAATGGACTTCGCTCTACGTCTACGACGCGTCGTCCGGCGAGGAGATCGCAGTAATGCGGGCCACGGATACGACGAACTACTCCTTTGAATCTATGAAAGGAGAGGGGGAGGTGGTCTGCAGCGCGACCATCGGAGACTCTCCCGAAGACTGGAAGGACCCGGAGAACAGCCTCAGGACCGAGGAGGTAGTGCTCCCGCTGCCAAAGGCCGCCGGGAACGAATTCATCACGAGAGATCGCGATTGGTACTGGATAAGCGACGGGAAGGAGAGCGATGCACCCACTCCGAACGGTATGCAGGAGACCGAGATCGGGTGGCTCTACTGGCTGTTCATCAATCCGGA
>JBAYOX010000063.1:0-8262 GCA_041678025.1 Aminobacteriaceae bacterium | reverse complement strand
TGCATGTGTTAAGCACGCCGCCAGCGTTCGTCCTGAGCCAGGATCAAACTCTCGGAGTATTACTTTAATCTTTCTACGCTGTCTGTTCGCTTTATTCTCGCTCTTATAAAACTGTCAAGGTTCTTTGTCCCTTATGCCTCTATAACCGCTTCCACGAGGAGGAACTAAACACGCCGATTCAAAGGCGCGAGGGGTATAATATCATGTTTCCATCACTTGTCAACTGGAAAAACATAAAATAAATATTCGGAATATACCCTAACTTAACTCCCGAAAGCATGGGATACAGGCGTGCCTGCCGTCTTCGAGTATCTTTATCCTTGTCTCCATCGTGCGCTCGCCGCAGAGGTCACATACGACCGATTTATGGATAGTCGCCCTCTCCGGGATAGGCTCCTTCGGTGCCCCTACGGTGAACAGGCGCTCGTCGCTCTCCGTTAAGAGCCTGGTTGCCGACTCCTCCCGAGTGAGCTCACGGTCAGGGGGCACGAGAGCGAGCCTGACTCCCGTTCCGTCAGAGCGGCGAAAGATCGTGTACGCATGCTTGCCGTAGTCGCGGAAGAGAAGGTTGCCCTTGCCGAACGTGCAGCCTAGAACGTACTGTATTGCGTCGACGCCGCACGCGTCGTTCTCCGTTATCGCGAAGAGCTGTTCGTCCTCGTCTCTCTCGGCGGCGAGGAGCTTCAGAGCAAGCTTGGAGGCCCTCCACCCTATGAGTACTCCTGGGCAGAAGTGACCGTGAAACTCGACGACCTTTTTGAGGTCATCCGGCAGGTTCATATCTCGCTGCATTTCATCCTCCTTGTGCTGATTAAGTATTTTTACTGTCCGCTAGCTTCTTCTTTCATGTATTATACGGCGAAGGTCCGAGATACGTAAAACACACAGGAGGAGTGACACATGCCCTCTTTTTCACGTCTATTGACCCGGCGCCTCTCAGTTTCATCTCTCTCAGCTCTGCTTCTTTTCATCACCTGCAGCGCTTCCTGCAACGAACTGCCATGGGTTGAGCATCTCGTCGTGTGCGGCGAGTGTCTGGACTCCATAGCGGAGGATTACGGCGTCCTGCCCAAGACGATCGAACGGGCCAACGAACTCTCCTTGAGAGAGGAGCCGCGAAAACTCTCAGATGGCGAGAAGATCCTTATTCCCAAGTGCGAGGACGACCTGACGTTTACCCTCGCGGAGGTCCGAGCCCGCAAACGGGGGGAGTCGATCGCGTCTACCATAAGGGACGAGAAGAGCATGAGGCTGTCCGTCTCCAGGCCTGCGAAAGTCCTCCCACGTCCGGCCGAGCAGTTCATCCGCCCTGTCGCGGGCAGGATCACCTCTCCATGGGGCATGAGGGGTGGAAGGCTGCACGACGGGGTCGATATTCCGGCGCCTCTGGGGACGCCTATCCTAGCGGCCCGCTCGGGGAGAGTGGTTTTTTCCGGAAATATCAACGGCTACGGCCGCACCGTTACCATAGATCACGGTGACGGGACGAGAACGCGCTACAGTCATAACAGCGCCAATCTCGTAAAGGTCGGGGACGTGGTTCGCCAGGGGCAGCCGGTCGCGAAGGTGGGGAGGACGGGGCGCGCTACCTGCACTCATGTTCACTTCAGCGTGCTGGTAAACGGCAAGGCTGTTAACCCGGAGAAGTATCTGCGCTAAGCGGATTGGATTACCAAGCTTTCAGCTACAGACCCCGCCTCTTCATATATAGAGGAGCGGGGTTTTTTTGTACACTTTACGGACCGGGCGCGACTTTTTGCCAAGCGAATCTTTTTTTTCTTTACCGCAGACTGTAGAATGGGTTCATGAGCAGGATAGGGGGTAGACGCTGATGATACAACGAGCCGATTCCCTTGGGGAACTTATGGACCATGTTACTGCCCTGGAACCGCTTCTGAACTCCACCGGCGAAGAGATCTCCCTGCTTGATGCGGAGATGCGATACCTGTGGGTTAATTTCTCCGTGGAGACTTCCCTGGGGTTGAGCCGCCAGGAGATCGTCGGGCGTAGCTGTTTCGACGTAAAGCGCGGGCTCGAGTCCCCCTGTCCGAGCTGTCACATCGCCGAGACGATTGTCTCCGGGAGACTGGTTGAAAGGAAGATACCGGGCTGCGGTGGCAAGAGAACCCTTGTTATCAGGGGGATCCCGGTGTTCGGGCCGGACGAACGGGTCATGGCGGCCTTCGAGGTCACCCAAAACGTCGCCGACAGAAGGACGGAACGTGTAGAGCTTGAGAAGAAAGAGCACTACTACCGGTATCTGTTCGACAACGCCCCGGTTGGGGTCTACCAGATCTCCATGGACGGACGGTACATCGTGGCTAACGCCCGCCATGCGCAGATCCTCGGCTACGACTCTGTAGAGGAGCTGTTCGAGCTCGTCTCCGAGTCCACCATCGAAAAGGCTCACTACTCGGAGAACGAGTCCAGGAGCAGTGTTTTGAAGCTGCTTTTGGAGAACCCGAACAGATGGTCGACCAGGGAGACCATCTTCCGACGTAAGGACGGCTCCCCAGTCGAAGTGCAGGTACACCACAGAATTGTGTTTTCACCCGAGGGAAAGCCCCTGTACATCGACGGCTATCTGGAGGATATCTCCGCAAGGAAGTCGCTCGAAAGAGAGATTATTAAAGAGCTCGACATACGCCAGAAGATTTTGGATGCCATCCCTATAAGCATAACCATGAAGGACACTGGCAGGCGCTATATGCTGGTGAACAGTAGCTATGCCGATTTGATGGGTATTCCGGCAGAAAGGTTCATCGGCAGATCGCTTGAGGAGGTTTTACCGGGCGCTGGCGCAGAATCGGACGAGGAGGACGAACGGGTGCTCGAGTCGGGAGAGCAGGTGGTGACGGAACGCCTGATCACAAGTTCAAAAGAGGGCGAGCACAGGTGGCATACGGTAGTAAAGACGCCACTGTTCGATCTCGATGGAGTTATTGACGGCATAGTCGGATGCGGCATGGACATAACTCCACTTAAAGAGGCGATGGAAGCGCTTCGCGAGAGCGAGAACCGCTTTCGCTCGCTGGTGGAGGACATCCCCGTAATGCTCACTACGGCCCTGCCGAACGGAGTTTCACTTTACGCAAACAAGGCCTTCTGCGATACGTTCGGCTTGACCCTCGAGGAGCTGTTGGGAAGCTCCTTTGAGGATCTGATTTACGAGGATGACAGAAAATCGGTTATGGATACCATCAGTAACCTTACGCCGGAAAACCCTGTGGTGACATTCGAGGAGCGCGCAATAGGGGCGGGCGGTGTTGTCCGCTGGCAGAGCTGGGTCTGTCGCGCCTTTTTCGACTCCAGGAGCGCTATCATACTATATCAGGCTGCGGGCGTGGATATTACCGACCGTAAGGAGGCCGAGCTGGCTCTCCTTGATGCCAGGGATCAGGCCCAGAGAGCGAATGAGGCCAAGTCGCAGCTGCTGGCGAACGTCAGCCACGAAATACGCACCCCTATGAACGGCATCCTTGGCCTGTCCGAGCTGCTTCTTGAGGCAGGTCTGAACGGGGAGCAGAGCAACTACGCCCGCATGATCCACACAAGTGCGTCGAACCTGCTGAGCGTGCTAAATGACCTTCTGGACTTTTCGCGGATCGAGGTCCGGGGGATGGAGCTCAACATCATCCCCTTCTCTCCGACGTCCCTTCTGAAGGAGGCTGTGGAACTGTTCGCCCCGCAGGCGTTGGAGAAGGGTCTGACCCTGGAGCTCATTATCAACGACCCTCTTCCCTCCCTCCTTATGGGGGACCCTGTGCGACTGCGCCAGGTTCTGATCAATCTGTTGTCGAATGCGATAAAGTTCACCAAATCGGGAGGGGTCGCTATCTCCGCAAAGCTTCCCCGGTCGGATGAGAAAAGCGCGGATATCATCTTCTCCGTGTCGGATACCGGGCCCGGAATACCGGACAGCCTGATGGATGATATTTTCTCACCATTCAAGCAGGGGGAGGCCTACCTCAGCAGAAGGCACGGTGGATCCGGCCTCGGGCTTGCCATATCGAACCGCATAGTGGAGATTATGAACGGCTTCCTGCTGCCCGAGAGCGAGCCGGGAAAGGGGTCGGTTTTCTCCTTCCGGCTGGTCTTCGACGTCGCAAAGGAGGGTTTCTCCACCGAGAGGCGAGTTAAAAATTCTTTCCAGCCGCGTCTGCACGCCGAGCCCCCGACCGTGCTCATAGTTGAGGACAACCCGGTGAACAGGGAGCTGGTCCGACTGATGCTGAACAGGGCAGGAATCAAAACAACCATGACTACCAACGGCCAAGAGGCAATCGGGATTCTGTCTACACGGCGCTTCGACCTGGTCCTGATGGATATCCAGATGCCCGAGATGGACGGGTACGAGGCGACCTCCGTGATCAGAGACCTGTCGTCGTCGGTGCTCGATCACTCAGTGCCTATTATCGCCCTGACGGCCCACGCAGCGGAGGGTTTTCGGGAGGAGTGCCTGAGCAGAGGAATGGACGACTATCTGTCAAAACCCTTCTCCTCCACGGAACTTATGGAGCTGCTTTACAAATGGCTGCCTCTGAAGGATGTCCCTCTAGGTGTGACGCCTTCAGCCCCGGACTGCGGGGGAGAGAGTGAGGTGCGAGAGCTGTTCGACGCCGAGCCCTTCTTCTCCAAGCTCTTCGACGACAGGGAGGAGGGAAAGGCGCTGTTGGAGCTTTTCCTCGAATTGATGCCAGATGATATAGAGCTTCTTGGAAGGGAGATCGAAAGGAGAGATTACAAGAGCGTTGCAAGGGTCGCTCACTCTATCAAAGGTGCTGCGGGCAACGCCTGTTCGACCCGTATGAGCAGCCTGGCGAAGAAGCTTCAACTCGCTGCCGCGGACGAAGATGAAAACAGGACAGCAGAGCTCTTCGAGGAGCTGCAGGGTGTCTACAACAGGGTAAGAGAGGTAATCGCCGCAGAGATAGCCAGATGATCTATGACCCGGGAAAGCGTCTTCTGAACACAGCCATCAGTGACGCCAGCCTCCTGGCTACGGACTCTTTCTCCGGCGAAAAGGCGTCTTTCACCTCCTCGAAGCACCTCTCAACCTCCTCCCTTGGAGGATTTATACGGACGGGGGCGTGCGCTCTGCGTACGGAGGGAGTTCCACCGGAGATTTTTCCGGGCGTTACCTTTACCGAGAGGACCTCCATTCCGGATCTCTTTGAAAGCTCCCTCGCTATCGACCCGGCCCTCATCGATATCATCTTCGCCGAGGCTGGGCTGTCCGCCCTTGCGGTCACCAGGCCCCTGTAGAAGTCCTCCACGAAGGTCCTCTTCGCCAGAGCATCCCCAACTATTTCAGCCCAGATCCTGCGTATCTCTGGAAGGGCTAGCCTCTCCTCCGCCCCCTTCGGCATGGCCGACCTCACTATACCGCTCAGATGCGACGGGTCCGGTCCGCCTCTACACCTCATCCTCTTTGCCTCTCCTTGACAGGGCGTTGAGCCAGACCGACAGGATATGGACGTCCGCGGGCGTTACCCCGCTTATCCTTCCCGCCTGCCCGAGCGTCGCAGGACGGATGGCGCTGAGCTTCTGCCTGCTCTCAGCCAGCAGGCCGGGTATCGCGTCGTAGTCCATATCGTCCGGCAGCTGCGTCCCGTCCATTCGCTCCATTCGCGCAACCTGACGCTCCTGACGCTCTATGTAACCGCGGTACTTTACCCCTGTCTCCACTGAGATGATTTCGTCACCGGTCGGAGGGTCCTCCGGAGGGGAGAACTTCATAATCAGCGAATAGGGGACCTCCGGCCTGCTAAGCAGCTCGCGGGCTGTCAAGCTTTCGGTTAGCGGGGAGGAGTTCAGGGCGGATAACTCACTGTTAAGCCCATCGGAGGGAGGTAGTTTCACCATTCCGAGTCTCTCCAGCTCCGCGTCTATTCTGCGACGAGACGCCCTGATGGTATTCCACCTTTCGTCGTCTATCAGCCCCAGCCTGCGCCCGATCGGAGCGAGGCGCTCTCCCGCGTTGTCGTGGCGCAGCAGCAGACGGTGCTCGCACCTGCTGGTGAGCATCCTGTACGGCTCGTCGCTCCCTTTTGTCACAAGGTCGTCCAAGAGTACCCCGATATAGGACTGCGACCTTCGAAGCACCAGAGGCTCGACACCGGCGGCCTTGAGGGCCGCGTTTATCCCAGCCATAAGCCCCTGAGCCGCTGCCTCCTCGTAGCCGGAGGTGCCGTTGATCTGCCCCGCGCAGAAGAGTCCTGACACGTGCTTCATCTCGAGCCATGGCGTCAGCAGAGTCGGATCGATGCAGTCGTACTCGATGGCGTAGCCGGGGCGCGTTATGAAGGCCCTTTCACATCCGGGGAGGGAGTGAACCATCTCAAGCTGTGCGTCCAGCGGCAGGCTGGTGGAGAAGTTCTGAACGTAGACCTCTCTGTTTCCGCGTGACACGGGCTCCAGGAAGAGCTGGTGGCTTTCCTTATCCGGAAAGTTTATGACCTTGGCCTCTATGGACGGACAGTAGCGGGGGCCAAGACCCTCAATCCAGCCCATGGAGAGGGGCGAGCGGTCGAGGTTCGCCCTTACGATATCATGCGTCCGCTGGTTGCTCCTTGTAAGGTAGCACCTGTAGCCGCTGCGCACTCTCCCCTTGCCCCATAGGGAGAAGGAGAGAGGATCGGGAGAGCTCTCCTGCGCCATAAGCTCTGAAAGATCCAGCGTATCCAGGTGCAGCCTGGGGGATGTGTCGGTGCGCATCTTGCGGGCAACCAGGCCAAACTCCCTAAGAGAGCGAGCCAGCTCGACCGACGGCGCCTGCCCCAACGGCCCGGAGGTGAAGCTCTCCGGCCCTATGTGTACCTTCGACCCGAGAAAGGTCCCTGTAGCCAGCACAACAGTCTCCGCCTCGTAGTCGTAGCCATACCTCGTCCTGACTCCCCTGACCCTCCCGTCATCTATCCATAGGTCGGTCGCCATCTCCTGCCGTACATCCAGATCCTTTCGCGTCTGGGTCTTCATGGTGAAGTGGCGCTCGTACTCCTTCAGGTCACACTGTGCACGAAGCGCCCTCACCGCAGGGCCCTTCGATGTGTTGAGCATCCGAATGAGCATCGCTGAGGCATCGGCCGCCTCCGCCTGTTCGCCTCCGAGGGCGCTTATCTCCCGGACCAGATGCCCCTTTGCCGGGCCGCCTATGGAGGGGTTGCACGGCATCATCGCCGTGTTGTCGAGGTAGAGATTCAGCATAAGGGTGGAAGCGCCCATTCCTGAGGCGGCAAGGGAGGCCTCGCACCCGGCGTGCCCCCCTCCGACAACTATAACGTCATACTTTTTTTCGTTGAGAGCCATCCGTCATCCCTTCCCAAACTGCATCCGCCATCCCATCAGGAGATGCGGGTCACCTCTCCTCTTTCAACCAGAAAAGTCCTCCCCGGCCATTCCTTGAGGATTTCATCCGCGGCGGTGGCTATGACCTGCCAGCCGGTGGAGCGTAGTGCGTCCACGAACAGCTCCCTTCCCAACTGATCGAGCTCGGAGGCCATCTCGTCCAGAAGCAGTATAGGAGAGCGCCTTAGCCTTCTCTCGATGCACCTTCCGGCGGCTATGACCAGCGCCACAGAAGCACGGCGCTTCTGCCCTCTGCTGAGGCAGTTGGCCGCCGCTATACCATTGCAGCTGAAATCGATGTCGTCCCTGTGAGGTCCTACCAGCGGTGTACAGTAAGCCCTCTCCCTGGACTTTGCGGCTTCTAGCGATTTCCACCAGTCTTCGGACGGGTCCTCCGCCTTTCCAGCTCCGCCTCTTTTCAGACTCAGCTCAAGCGGCATAGGAAGGAGCGAATCAAGATGAGCAAGCTCCTCCCTCAGACATACCACAGCCTGCTCGCGGGCCCTCCAGAGCCATGACGCCGGTGCGGCCATACTTTTTGACAGAATATTTAGAGATGATCCTCTTCTCAGTAGCGCCACCCTATGACGCACGGCCCTCTTGAAGTCCGTCAGCTTGAGGGCGTAAAGGGGCCAAAGCAGAGCACAGAGTCTGTCGATGAAGGACCGCCTCCTCGACGGCGAACCGTCTATGAGCGCCATATCCGGCGGAAGAAAGGCCAGCGAAGGGGAGACGGATCGTATCTCAGAGAATGAGCAGCGCTTTCCGTTGTACTTTATAACGGTACCTGTGCTCATGCCTACTGCTATGAAGGCCTCCTCCTCCCCCGAAAAACAGCCGGTGACAAATACCCTGTTTTTCGGCTCCTCCCACGATGCGATGTTCTTTCTGTCGCCTATGGGGCCCCATCCCAGC
>JBAYOX010000062.1:0-8344 GCA_041678025.1 Aminobacteriaceae bacterium | reverse complement strand
CCCGCACCGACCAGGATCTCTCCAGGTTTGTATGACAGTCCAAAACGATCGCTGTAGTAGGTGCAGACGGCCTCTTTTAGCTCCGGTATGCCTGCGCTCGGGGTGTAGTGGGTATGCCCATTGCTCATTGCCTCTTTCGCATAATCGATGGCCGAGGGAGGGGAGTTGAAATCCGGCTCCCCGGCACCAAATGAGATAACCGGCCTGCCCTCCCTCTTAAGGCTCTTCGCCTTGGCGGTTACGGCCAGGGTGGCCGACGGCTCCATCTGTCTGGCTCTTGCGGAGATGTGCACATTCTTCGCCTCCTTTGAAGATGCTGGTCATTATACTCTCGTATAAACGGTCACGGGGGGCTGATTTGCAGCGAAAGGATCAGAGAGAGGTCTTTTTCTTGCCCTTCCCTTGGGCCGGTGTTAAAATAATACCATACTACTGAGTCTGATTGGAGGGGTTAGAATGGACATACGTTTCGTGACCCGCGGAGTCGAAATGAAGGACGAACTAAAGGACTACATGGAGAGCAAGATGTCCAAGCTCGAGAGGTTTTTCAACCGCATCATAGATAGTCAGATCGTCGTTAGTTTCGGGCGGGGTTTGTACACTGTGGAAATCACCTCCAACGCCAACGGGGTCATCATGAGGGGGCAGGAGAACGACTCCGACATGAGAAAGGCCTTCGACCAGGCGCTTAAGAACCTTGAGCGTCAGATCAAGAGGCACAAGAGCTACCTGAAGGATCGGGCGCAGCTGAAGACGCACGACGTCTCGTTCGAGATTCACGCGGTTGAGCCGGAGCTTCCGATACCGCCGGTGGAGGATATCGTCAGGGTTAAGCGCTTCCCTCTGCGCCCCATGAGCGCGAAGGAGGCTACGATGCAGATGGAGCTTCTTGGGCATGAGTTCTTCCTGTTTAAAAATGCGGAGTATGGTGGTGTTAACGTCGTCTACAAGCGGAAGGACGGTGGCTACGGCCTGCTGGAACCGACTGATTAGCGGTAGCGCATCGGAGCACCCTGAAAGACAGAGCGACACCGGTAAAAGAGGGTTCTCCTGTAGCCGGTCGCCCGCGAGTGAGGCAGGCGGGTTTTGTAGTATTTACGAAGCCGTAAGAGAGAAGGACCCGAAAGGGTCCTTCTCTCAATGAAAAGAGGGGCTGAATGCACGAGCTGTCACTGGCCGAGGCGGTCGTCTCGGCCCTGTTGAAGATGTGCGAGGAGGAGAAATGGGGCGCGGTGAAAACGGTGCGCCTTCGTGTGGGGGCGCTGCGTCAGGTCTTCCCCGATATGCTGGAGTTCGCCTTCGGGACTCTTGTCAAGGACACTCCCCTTTCGGATGCCGCTCTTGTCATTGAGGACGTCCCTTTGACCCAAAGGTGCGGGGAGTGCGGGGTTCCGTGGCCGGAGGAGTGCGTCGAGTGCCCCTCGTGCGGTTCGCTCAGGAGAGAGACAGTCACCGGGATGGAGCTTGAAATTCATTCAGTGGAGGTTGAGGCGCTTTGAACAGGATAATCACTATTCAGCAGTCGGTGATGGCGGAG
This sequence comes from Aminobacteriaceae bacterium, assembly GCA_041678025.1. Lineage (GTDB taxonomy): Bacteria > Synergistota > Synergistia > Synergistales > Aminobacteriaceae > JAAYLU01. The sequence goes on along the minus strand of JBAYOX010000062.1, from coordinate 6,807 downwards.
GACGAGAAGTTCGCCGCATCCATCAGGGACAGGAATGCGCGTATGGGGCTGCTCATGGTTAACATCATCGGCTCGCCGGGCAGCGGGAAGACGACCCTGCTGGAGAAGACTGCGTTGCAGGCCGGGCTGTCTATGGCCGTGATCGAGGGGGATCTGGCGACAGATCGCGACGCGGAGAGGATGGCTAGGATAGGAGTCCCCGTGGTTCAGATAAACACCAGAGGGGGCTGTCACCTCGAGGCGAACGTCATAGAAAAGGCGATGGAGTCGCTGCCTCTCGACACGCTGGATGTGCTGTTCGTCGAGAACGTAGGCAACCTGGTCTGCCCTGCGGAGTTCGACCTTGGGGAGGACTTCAAGGTGGCGGTCCTGAGCGCGCCGGAGGGGGCGGACAAGCCTCTCAAGTACCCATATCTTTTCACTTCCGCGAGGGTGGTCCTTCTGACGAAGATCGATCTGCTGCCCCATCTCTCCTTCGATATGGAGATGTTCACTACGGACGTGAAAAAGCTGAACCCCGAGGCAGCGCTGTTTCATCTGGACTCACTGTCTGGCGACGGGGTGGGGAGCTGGCTTGAGTTCATCAAGATCAGGGCGCGGGAGAAGAAGGCTAATGTCCGCTGACCGTCCTTTTCTGGACGAGGCAGCCCTGTCACCACAGCTGAGGGAGCTTCTCGAGAAGCTGAACCCGCGTCAGAGAGAGGCAGTCGGCTACTGCGACGGGCCTCTGCTGGTGCTTGCGGGTGCGGGGAGCGGCAAAACGCGCGTCCTGGCTCACAAGATCGCTTATCTGATAGCATCGGAGAGGGCCAAGCCGTGGGATTTCCTCGCGGTCACCTTCACCAACAAGGCGGCCAACGAGATGAAAGAGCGGGTAAAGGGCCTTATGGGGGAGAGGGGCGGGGAGATGCAGGTGTCGACCTTTCACTCCTTCGGCCTGCGCTTCCTCTTCCGAAACCGCTCACAACTGCCAACAGTCGGATTGCGCGAGGGGTTCGCAGTCTTCGATCGGAACGACAGCCGGTCGTTGCTGAAGGAGATAATCGAGAATCTCGGGCTTGATACGAAGCAGTTCGCCCCCTCCTCGGTGCTTGAGAGGGTGTCCATAGTAAAGAACGAGCACAGGGCCGAATCGCCTCTTCTGGAGGGGGTCTACGGGGATATCTTCACTGCGTACGAAAAGGAGCTCAGACGTCAGAACGCTGTGGACTTCGATGACCTGCTCCTCCTCCCCCTGCAGATGCTGACGGATGATGCCGAGCTGAGACAGAGAGAGCAGGAGAGGCTCTCCTGGGTGCTTGTGGACGAGTATCAGGACGTCAACCGGCTTCAGTACCTGCTTCTGCGCAGGCTCGTGGGCGACGGCAGCCGGATAATGGTGGTCGGAGACCCGGACCAGTCTATCTACGGCTGGCGAGGGGCGGACATGGGCATGATACTGAACTTCGAGAGGGATTTCCCGTCCGCCAGGGTGGTGGTGCTTGACCAGAACTACCGTTCGTCCGGCAATATTCTAGGGGGAGCAAACTCGCTGATATGCGGAAACTCCTCCCGTCGAAAGAAGGAACTGTGGACCTCGCGCGGCATGGGCGAGAAGATCTACACAATGCTCGGAAGAAGCGAGTACGACGAGGCTGACTTTTTGGTCCGCGAGATACACCGACTTAACGAGAAGGAGGGGTATAGCTTCGGCGATATTGCCGTCCTGTACAGGATAAACGCGATGAGCCGAGCTTATGAGCAGAAGTTCCTGGAGGGACGCCTTCCTTACCGTGTGGTCCGAGGGACCGCCTTCTACGAGCGAAAAGAGGTCAAGGATGTGCTCTCCTTCCTGCGGGCGGCGGTGAACCCGACGGATCGGGTCTCGCTCTCCCGCATCGCCAACATACCCGCCAGAGGGCTCGGAAAGAAGTCGCTCGAAAAAGTCTTTTCTTTTGTGGAGTCGTCCGAAGCCAACTCGCCGGAGGAGTTCTGGCACCTCGCCTCTTCGTGCAAAGAGATCGGCGGCAGGGCGGGAGAGGGCTTCAGGCAGCTTGCGGGGCATATGATCAAAATCCTGAATAAGTCCGAGGACCTGAACGATCTCCTGATGTATATCCTCGACACCATGGGGTACGAGGAGGAGCTACGACGCGGGGACCCCGATGGATGGGAGGAGAGGGCGGAGAATATTCGCGAGCTCAGATCCGTAGTCCCTGCGGGGGGCAGCCTCGCTGAGATGCTGGCGGAGGCCGCGCTCTTCACCGACTTGGAGAGCACGGATTTCGGCGATGGCGCAGCCGTCAATCTGCTCACACTTCACGCCGCCAAGGGGCTTGAGTTTCCGGTGGTCTTCCTGGTGGGGATGGAGGAGTCGATCTTTCCACACTCCAAGTGCCTTGAAGACCGCGAGAGCATGGAGGAGGAGCGCAGGCTCTGCTACGTGGGCATGACCAGGGCGGAGGAGCGGCTTTACCTGTCCGGCGCACGATCGCGCCGCCTCTTCGGGACGACCTTCCGCAACGGGCTGTCGCGCTTTCTGTGGGAGGTCCCGGACCGGTTCAAGACGGTGGACGACAGGGGTGAGGAGGAGAGCCCTTATGCTGGTTTCCGCGGTAACAGGGGACGTTGGGGCTGGTAAATCAACGCTGACCGCCTGCTGGCGCAGGATGGGGGCGTCGGTAATCGATGCCGACGAGATCGTCCGCTCGTTATGGCGAAGGCCCGATACCGTCGCCGGGGCAGTCTCGCTCTGGGGTGGCGAAGTGGTGGACGAAGATGGCGCTATCATCCACTCTCGGGTAGCGGTCAGGGCCTTCTCGGACGCCTCCGAATACCGCCGCCTGTGCGACCTCCTGCACCCCTTAGTCAGAGTTGAGATGGAGAGAGCGGCCTCGTCTTTGGAGGGGTGGGTTGTGGCGGAGATCCCCCTGCTCTTCGAGGGAGGGCTTCCCTGGTGGGTGGATTTAAGCGTCTACGTGTCAACCCCGCTTGAAAGACGAGTTGAGCTGAACAGAGTGCGCGGCTGGGATAAGGGCGAGATCACGCGCAGGGAGGGCTTCCTGCTTCCGTCGGATGAGAAGAGGCGGCTTTCAACCTACGTTGTCGAGAACTCAGGGACTTTAGACGAGCTTACCGCTCAGGCCGAGGCCCTAGGGGGGGTTTTCAAAAGAGCGAGCGGGCTGGCACGCTGCTCCGTGGTCTTTGAACGCAAGGAGGATCTGGCCAAGTACTGCGAGCGGCTTAAAAGAGACGGACTCGGCGTCGAGCCACTTCTCTGCGGCACGAGCGCTGGTATGGAGGAGAATCTATTCATACTCTCCTTTTTCACCCTGGAGGATATGTTTTCCCTTCTGCCGTCCCGGGGGGCTGCGCGGGGACCGTACCTGGAGAGGGTGCGACGCATGCCGTGGGGACAGAGGCTGGCCTTGTTGGAGGGGCTGGGGTCTTGAAGGTCATAACCAGCCACATGGGCAACGATTTCGACTCGCTGGCCAGCATGGTGGCGGCCTCCAAGCTTTACCCCGACGCCAAGCTCTGCCTGGCTGGCTCCGCTGCTCGGACCGTTCGTGATTTTCTGAAGAAAAACGCATCCCGCTGGACGGTGCTGACACCAAGGAAGATCAAATTCGACGAGGTAACCATGCTCATCGTCGTCGACGCAAGGTCGCGGTCAAGGATCGGTCCCTTCGCCTCTCTGCTCGGCAAGAAGAGCATCGCCGTTCACGTGTACGACCATCATCCGCCCTCAAAGGACGATATCGACGGCGAGATGGTCGTCATCGAGCCTCTGGGCGCATGCACCACCCTCATGGTCGAAATCCTTCTGGAGAGAGGGATCATCATCTCTCCGCACGAGGCGACCCTGTTCGCCACCGGGATCTACGAGGATACTGGCGGGCTGACTTTCGGAGGCACGACGTCCAGGGATTTCGCGGCCATCTCGCGCCTTAAGGAGCTGGGGGCCGATATCGCGTCTATCCCCTCCTTCATCGAGATGTCCCTCTCCCCTCAGGAGAGGAGGCTGCTCGACTCTCTGGTGGAGAACTCTTGGGAGCGCTTCATCAACGGGGCGAAGACGGTCTTTTCCGCTGTCACCTCCCCTGTCTATGTCGACGGTCTGTCCCTGTTCGTACATCGCCTCAGGGACTACTTCGAGGCGGATGTAGCGATCGCCGCCGTCAAGATGGACACGAGGACCTATCTGGTCGGGCGAAGCTATGAGGAAGTGCTGGATATGGCCGCCTTTTTTGCGCCCTTGGGCGGCGGAGGGCACCCTCAGGCCGCATCGGTGACCCTTCAGAACGCCAAGCCGATGCCGCTGGTCAGAGAGATGGAGCAGCTCCTGTCAAAGGCCATAAAGCCCTCTCTTACCGCGGGCGATATAATGACCTCGCCTGTGATGGTTGTACCGCCCGACTCTCTTGTGGACGATGCCTACAGGACGATGCTCCGCTACGGACACTCCGCTCTTCCTGTTGTCAAGGGAAAGAACATGCTGGGGATTATCACAAGAAAGGACCTGGACAAGGCCCATCTTCACGGCTTCGGCAAGACGCTGATCAGGGAGTTCATGACGGAGGGGGTAATGACGATCCTTCGCGGGGCTTCCATAAGGGAGGCGCACCGTCTCTTCGTGATGCATAGCATAGGAAGGCTTCCTGTGGTCGACGAGGGGCGGATAGTGGGGATAATCACCAGGACGGACCTGGTGAAAGCTCTGTACCCTCTCTATCTCTCGGCGGATGAGAGAAAGACCGCGCCCGAGCTGCCATGGATGGAGGATATCACACCACTGCTGGACGAGCAGCTTACCCAGCGCCAAAAAGACGTGCTTGCCGCGCTCGGGGGCAGGGCGGAGAAGCTTGGCATGCGCGCCTTCATAGTGGGGGGAATAGTGCGGGACCTTCTTCTCGGCAGGGAGAACCTTGACCTGGACATAGTCGTGGAGGGGGACGCCGTCCGCCTGCTCAAGAGCTTTGAAAAGGATGGATTCAGAGCGTCGGTTCACGAAAGGTACAGGACGGGTACGATATCATTTTCCGGCGGCCTGAAGGTGGACGTCGCCACGGCCAGGAGGGAGTTTTACGAGTTCCCGGTGGCTCAGCCGAAGGTCTTCAGCGGCTCTCTGAAGCACGACCTTTACCGCAGGGACTTCACCGTTAACGCGATGGCCGTCTCGATCAACCCCTCAACCAGAGGCGTGCTGGTTGACTACTTCGGCGGCAGGATGGACCTTAAGCGAAAGACGTTGAAGACGCTTCACAACCTCAGCTTCGTCGAGGACCCAACGAGACTGATACGCGCCGTGAGGCTTGAGCAGCGACTTGGACTGGCGATGGAGGACAACACTCTCCGCCTGGTTCGAAGCTGCATCCGTGGCGGCCTCCTGGTGCGCCTCTCCGGATTCCGCCTGAGGAGCGAGCTTGAGCTCTCATTCAACGAGAAGTTCCCCTGGGCCGCTGCCAGACGAATGGGAGAACTGGGTGCCTGGGACGTACTCTTCCCAGGGATCAAGACAGGAGAGAGCAGTCGCAGGACCTTCAGAAGGCTCGGTGCCTTCATAGCGCGCATCTCCCGCGACTTCCCCGACTTCAAGGGGCGGCAGTGGCTTGCCTTCTTCTCCGCACTCCTGATGGAGTCTCCCGAGAATACCAGGGTCGCAGCGCTGGACAGACTGCACCTGACCGAGTCGGAGCGTGGGCTTGTAGTAAAATGCATTACGGGTCTGAGGGCCGCCGAGCATGAGCTTGGAGGAAGGGTCGGGCCGCCGAACTCGGAAGTGGTAGGTTTTTTGGAGGGTCACGCTCCTCTCGAGGCGCTATTCTGGAGCGCCGCAACAGAGAGATGGCGAGTCAGAAGGAGACTGTTGCTCTACCTGACTAGACTTCATATGGTTCGCCCGGCACTCACAGGCTCCGATCTGCTGGACCTCGGATATGCCCCGGGCCCGGGAATCGGCGAGATCCTTCGGAAGCTCAGGCTTCTGCGCCTGGACGAGGTGCTGCGGACGAGGGAGGAAGAGGAGGAGTACGTCCGTACAAACTTCCCTCTGTGATGGAAAAAGGACCTTTTAACATACAGCGTAGACACAAGTGAGGAGTGTGACTGTTCTATGAGAGTGCCCGGCCTAGCCGATCTGCTTTTAAGCGTGCCCGCCGTCCTGTGGGCGATAACGTTCCACGAGTTCTGCCACGGATACATGGCTTATATATTGGGCGACCCCACCGCCAAGCGCGCCGGGCGGCTGTCGCTGAACCCCTTGCATCACCTGGACCCGGTGGGGGCTCTGATGCTTCTGCTCTTCCGCTTTGGATGGGCGAAGCCCGTGCCGATCGACCCCCGCTACTTCAAAAAACCTCGCAGGGACATGCTACTGGTCTCCATCGCCGGAGTTTCCGGCAACTTTCTGACCGCTTTCGTCTTCGGCATGCTGGCCCGATTCTTCCCGCACGTCTTTTTGGCGAACGCCGCCTTCAGGCAGTTTGTGGTGCTGATGATAGTAATAAACCTGGGGCTTGCCGTTTTCAACCTGATCCCGATACCTCCGCTGGATGGTTCCAAGCTGCTGTATCCGTTGCTCCCCCACTTCATGCTTGAGAGGTTCTTCTGGCTTGAGAGGTACGGCTTCTTTCTGCTGATGATTCTCGTGGCGCTGGGAGTGGTGCAGGCGATAATGGGGCCTATAGTAATGTTCTTCCTCCGGCTGTTCCTGTTTTAAGAGGGGTAAAGCTTTGAATAGCTGTCCGTGCGCACGGATGCGATGCACCGCACGCCCCTTGAAATTCCGGTTTCCGGACGGCTCGTAAAAATAAACTTTGGTTAACT
>JBAYOX010000061.1:0-8366 GCA_041678025.1 Aminobacteriaceae bacterium | reverse complement strand
TCAAAGGGGGAGGTCAGACCTTTCTTTTTTCTGTCCGTAGGGGGAGATGTGCTGTTCCGAATACTTGAGGGAGAACCTCTACCCGAACTGAAGATCGAAAGAGGAGGGTTTATCCCTGTATCCGCACGGGCCGAGCTTTTAAGACCCCTCTCTGTGGGAGTATTGACGGTGAGCGACAAGGGGAGCATGGGAGAGAGAGAGGATCTTTCGGGGCCAGCACTGGCGAGGTGCGTAAAACCCCTTGGTGCCATTATCGAGGCGGCGGAGATTAGACCCGATGACCTTGATGAGATCGCAAGCATATTGAGGGAGTGGAGCGACGTACAACGCCTAAACCTCGTCTTGACGACGGGTGGAACGGGCCTCTCGAAAAGGGACGTCACCCCGGAGGCTCTGTCCTTAGTGGCTGATAAACACGCTCCGGGCATAGGGGAGGCCATGAGAGTAGCTTCAATGAGGATCACCCCGAAGGCCATGCTGAGCCGTTTGTGCGCGGTCACACGGGGGGAGACCTTAATAGTCGCTCTGCCGGGCAGCGAAAAAGCCGTGGAGGAGTGCTTCTCTGTCATAGCCCCGGCGCTGCGCCATGGGGTGGAGATACTCTGCGGATGGGGCGGTGAATGCGGATCTAGTCCCGATAGATAGGAGATATGGAGGACGCGAAGTGGATATGGAAAGTATGGGCGTCAGCAGGTGCGTGATAATCACCGGCATGTCGGGTGCGGGGAAGTCCACGGCTCTGAAGGTACTTGAAGACCAGGGGATGTTCGCAATCGATAATATCCCCCCGGCGTTGCTATCTCAACTTCTCTTCCTTCTGGAGAGGCACAGGTCGGCGGTCAGGTGGGGAGTTGCTGCAGTCGTAGATGTCCGTGGAGACTCCCTGCTGGACGGTTTCCCCGCCGCGCTCGATCTGCTGAGGAAGCAGACGCCGAACGTTCATACGATATTTTTTGATGCACAGGACGATGTCCTGCTGAGGCGGTTTGAATCCACTCGCCGTCGTCACCCGATGGACTCGGAAGGATCGTTGCTGGATGGCATCGTCGGGGAGAGGGACAGGCTGAGCCCCATGCTCGATCACTCGGACACGGTCATAGACACATCCTCCCTCTCCCTCCCAATGTTACGCAAGGAGCTGATCACCCGCTTCTTTGATGACTCCGCCGGATTCCCTTTGGTAGTGTCATCTTTCGGCTTCAAACATGGGTCTCCCGCAGACTGCGACTACATTTTTGACGTTCGCTTCCTCGATAATCCTTTTTACAACCCGGTCCTTAAACCCCTTTCCGGTAGAGACGAGGCAGTGCAGGAGGCAATCTGGAGCTCAACCGAGGCTGGTCTTTTCTGGGAGAGGCTGACGGGCTTTCTCGATTACGTTATCCCGCTCTATCTCCGTTCGGGCAAGACGCAGCTCCACATCGGGATCGGCTGCACGGGCGGCAGGCATCGTTCAGTTGCTGTGGCGGAGAGGCTGAAAACTCATTTCGAGGACTACACAGGCCTTTGTATCCTGCGACACAGGGATATAGACAAGGAGCAGGGGTGGTGACGTTGGACCTTCTGATAAGCTACGGGCTCGGACTGCTGACAGCAGTGATTTTGGTCGCCAGCTTTCGAATGAGAGACTCCAAGAGGATCAGGGAGATGCTTCAGAGAGGGCCAAAAGAGCGGAAGACCACGATCTCCAGGGCAATCGAATACCGTCTATCGATGGGGCCGTTCGTCGCGGCCCTCGGGGGCGGCACCGGGCTGTCGACCCTGCTGAGAGGGCTGAAGAGCTTCACTAGAAATATTGTTGCTGTCGTAACCGTTACTGATGAGGGGGGCAGCTCTGGAAAGCTGAGAGAGGAGTGGGGGGTACTGCCCCCGGGGGATGTTCGCAACTGCATTGTGGCTCTGGCGGAGAATGACAACGCCCTCAAAAGGCTCCTTGACTTTCGCTTCGACAGAGGAGGTCTGGCCGGCCACAGCCTAGGGAATCTTATGCGGCTCGCTATATACGAGCAGTTCGGAGATTTCCGCAGGGCAGTAGAGGAGATGAACTACCTTCTTGCGATAAGGGGGCGGGTTCTCCCTGTTACTACAGAACAGGTCAGCATCGTAGGGGAGACCAGGAGCGGAGTTCGTGTCAAAGGCGAGCTGTCCATATCCGATCACGGCCACGAGCTGCATAAGATATGGCTTGAGCCGAAGGACGCGAAGCCGTTGAAGGAGGTTATTGTATCCCTTGATGAGGCCGACATCATAGTCCTTGGTCCCGGAAGCCTTTTTACCAGCATAATCCCAAACCTCCTGATTCGAAAGGTGGCCGAATGTCTTAGGCATAGCGATGTCCCAAAAGTATACATTGCAAACCTGATGACTCAGCCTCACGAGACGCAGGGCTTCAACATTCTGGATCATGTTCGGTGGGTCAGCGCTGCGATGGGAGCCACCCCGGACTATATTCTCGTGAACGACGGGGACATACCCGAGCCGCTGGTCGAAAAATACCGCTTGGATGGTGCAGAACCTCTTTACATGACGGAGGAGGAGGAGTGGGAGCTTGAGAGGATGGGTTGTCGAATCATCAGCGGGGATTTCATCAGGATAATGGACGAAAATGTCGTCCGCCACAACGGGCAGGCGCTTTCGGAGATAATCATCCGTCTTTGCCGCGAATTGGAGGATGGGTAGGGGGTAATGAAGCATGGCAACCGGAGTGACTCCTGCCGAGGTAATTTGGGACGATTGGATAAACGCCTCATTCGGAGCAAAACTCTGCCCCCTTGAGGAGATCGGGGGGATAGTGGACGGGCTTGGAAAGACGACCGATGATGATGGCGATATAGTCTGTTCAAGCGGGAGGTTATGGGTGTTCAGAAGGCTGAGGACCCTATGGCCAGAATCGGACCTCTATAAGGAATATGACTTCGCGTCTCTTCTGAACATCCCAAGGTCGATGAAGGGGCACGTATTTATAAACCTGCCTAGGAGCCTGTATGACCGTCTGCAGGAAGAGACGCGAGCAGCAAAGAGCACCAGCTGGTTGAAAGGCCTCTGGGGCGCGTGCGGCTCTCTCTACCTGCCGAAAACAGGCTATTATTTATGCTTCAGAGTTCGTAGCGGGCGGATCGAAGAGAGAGCGGTTCAGGCCATGAGGGCAAGGGGCATATCGGCCAGAAGACGCCGTGTACAGGGCACGTTTGAAATCATGCTTCGTAATCAGCAGGAGATCGCGGATATGCTGACGGGGTTTAATATGATAAAGACGGTGTTACTCCTCGAGGAGAGGGCGATCTTCCGCTCCCTGAGGAACCGTGCCAATAAGCTTGTCAACTGCGACGCCTCAAACATCAGAAAGAGCCTTGAGGCCTCGTCCAACCAGATCGAGATCTCTAAAAGCGCCCTGGAGCACCCGGAGTACGAGTCGTTCCCCTTGGTGTGGAAGGAGCTGATATCCACACGCCTTGCAAACCCAAGCGTAACCCTGGAGGAGCTTGGTCGAATGCAGTCTCCGCCTATATCCAAGAGCACCGTAAAATACCGCTGGAAGAAGATCTCCGACCATGTCTCCTGCGTTAAGGCACAGCCTGCCTGGAACCATCTGCCCCGGGCCACCTTTTCACTGGGGGATTCAGGAAGAGAGCCCATCGCATTTCAATGACGGAGGTGTGAGAGAATGAAGCTACGCGCTTTTTCAAAGGATGACGTTTGCGGAAAAAAGGTACTGGTAAGGGTGGATTTTAACGTTCCTCTCAAGAACGGTGCTGTCGCAGACTCGACGCGCATCCTGGCGCACAGGGAGACTGTGTCAGCCCTGCAAAAAATGGGCGCAACGGTCGCGCTCTGTTCGCACCTTGGGAGGCCGAAGGGGAAGCGAGTGCCGGAGATGTCCCTCGAGTCGGTAAAAGGGGAGGCTGGCAGGGTGTTCAACGCGCCTGTGGTCTTCTGCGAGGACTGTGTCGGTCAGCCTGTGCAGTCAGCGCTGGACGGACTTGTTGTCGGCGAACTCCTTCTGCTGGAGAATCTGCGCTTTTACCGGGAGGAGCAGGAAAACGACGTGGAATTCGCAAAGAAGCTCGCCTCTCCCTTCGACGTCTTCGTGATGGACGCATTCAGCGCCTCACACAGGGCCGATGCGTCAACAAGTGCGATTATGAGCATACTCCCATCCTTCTCCGGCGCTCTTCTCCAGAGAGAGGTGGAGATGCTGTCGGCCGTCAGCGACGAGCCGAAGCGGCCGTTCGTGCTTATCCTGGGAGGGGCGAAGGTCTCCGATAAAATCGGGGTTATCGAGCACCTTATGGAAAAGACGAGCTCGATCCTCATAGGCGGGGGGATGGCCTTTACGTTCCTCAAGGCTCTGGATAGGCACATAGGCCGCTCTCTTCTGGAGCAGGACAAACTGAGTTTCGCACATGACATGATCAGGAAGGCCGCGAACCTTGGGGTGGAACTTGTACTGCCGGTCGACGTGATTGTCGGTGATTCACCCGACGGAGACCAGTTGCCGCATACGGTAGCGGCCGATGCCATCCCGGACGACAAGATGGGGCTCGACATCGGGCCTGATACTGTCGCCCTGTTTGTCAAAAAGTTGGAGGGTGCGAGCACTGTGCTGTGGAACGGCCCGATGGGCGTTTTCGAAAACCCTCTCTATATGGAAGGGACGAAGGGGGTCGCCGAGGGAGTTCTTGAGTGCACGCGCAGGGGAGGGGTATCAATAGTGGGCGGAGGAGACACGGCTGCGGCCGCGAAGGCCTTGGGATTTGCCGGAGGAGTATCGCACGTCTCGACAGGCGGAGGGGCGAGCCTGGAGTTCTGCGAAGGAAAAAACCTTCCAGGGATCGAGCCTCTGATCGAGCGATAGCATCGAAGGGAGTCGACCGATGAAAACCAAGAAGATATACCTTTACGGAAACTGGAAGATGAACATGCTCCCCGACGAGGCCGAGGCCTTCTGTAACGAGCTTGTCTCAGTCGCGCCCGGTGGATTTTACAAAGAAGATAGCGTCGAGATAGCTCTTTTCCCCCCGTATATATCTATAGGCCGGACACTGAGCATGCTCAATGGCAGGGGGCTGTTCAGGAGTGGTGCTCAGGATGGATGGCCCGAGGAGAGAGGAGCGTTTACAGGCGCTGTGTCCATGGATATGATCTGCCGTATAGGCTGCTCTCACGTCCTGATTGGGCACAGCGAACGCAGGAGCATATTCGGGGAATCCGACGAATTGATTGCCAGAAAGCTGAAATCATCTCTCAACAGCGGTCTCATCCCTGTCCTCTGCTTCGGCGAAACATTGGAACAGCGAGAGGCCGGAAGGACCTTCGACGTTGTCAAAAGCCAGCTCAGTGCGGCATGGAGTGCGATAGATACGGATGAAGTGGCTACGGTAGACGGAGCACCGCGTATTCTACTGGCGTACGAGCCGGTCTGGGCCATTGGGACAGGGCGAAATGCTCAACCGAAGGACGCACAGGACGCCTGCGCCTTTACGAGAGCCCTTTTCAAGGAGCGTTTCGGGGCACAGTTCGACTGTCCGGTCCTGTACGGAGGAAGTGTTAAGGAGACGAACTCGGCAGAGCTTCTTTCTCAACAGGACATAGACGGCGCTCTTGTGGGAGGTGCGTCCTTGAAGGTAGATTCCTTCCTGGCAATTTACGAGAACTATCTAAAGAACATGGTTTAAGGGGAATAATGTAACATAAGATATATTATAGGACATTGTGCCGGACATAATACCTTGCGTCTTAATAAAGCAACCCGTCGATTCTCTAGACAGGATCGGCGGGTTGCTTTCGATTTATCGGTTTTAACAGGAAGAACTCAGTCCTGATAAGAATAGAAGTAAGATCTCGCGTCTCTCCAGATTTTTTCCAGGTTGTAGAACTCTCGTCCGTTCTTGCTGAACACATGCACTGCGAGCTCGCCCGCGTCTATCAGGCGCCATCGGGTGCTGTTGTTTCCCTCGGTCTTGGTGTCGTATCCGTGCTGATGAAGCGTCTCAAGTGCGGCGTCACTCAGCGTGTCCATGTGTATGTCGGAATTGGCGGTTACCAGAACAAATATGTCTGAGACCGCAGAAGAATCCTCAAGATCCAGGGCCAGAATTTCCAACCCTCTCTTATCCGCGAGAGCTTCGTATAGAAATTCGTAGTCTTTCAGGCGGTCTTCATGGTTTTTCAATACTCATCCTCCTCTTTTTCATTTAGGGTTATCTCTGTCCGGCGAGCTCCTCCAAGCGTTTCAACACTGACGGATTGTCCTTTCCGATCACAATCGTAGCATGTGATACGTTAGGGGTCCTCGAGACGAGTCGCGGGCTAACGCCCAGAAGAAGGGCTAGGGTGTTGCCTGTCTCGATCACCTGTTCGCCCGCCTTGTCCGGGAGGTGAATCGAGGTATAACGATAGTCGAAATGGCGCGCGTTCCCAATGTGATGCACGTCAATGCCGAGCTTTTGAAGGGCCGTGGCCATGGTCTTCCCCAGTCCGGAGGCTCCGGCACCGTTCAGGACGGCAACCGGAGTGTTTATAGAGGAGATCAGCAACTGCAAGCCGGGCACCTCAATCGCCGTTGACTTCTCCACTTCTCCATTCTCCGGAGGCATTTCCCCGTGCCCTTCGGGGATGCCGGTCAGAAGCTCGGAGGCGGCCATAGTGTCCCCCACCCAATAGCTCAAATTAGATATATAAGCGGCCTTTCCGGGGAGTGTGAAGAAGTGGAAATTCTCCCCCGGCATCGATACGAGGTATGAGGCTAGCTGAAGCCCCTGTGCAGGGGTCATATCGGAGTTGATCATATCAATGACTCTGCCGGCCAATTCCGGGAGTTTCGGGATCATGTAGGGGCTCTGCAACTTTTGCAGCACGGCCTTGATGAAGTCCTGCTGTCGTTTAACGCGACCGATATCTCCCTGGGCGTCATGTCTGAATCGAACGTAGTGAAGGGCGTTCTTTCCGTCTAGCACCTGCGGCCCCTTTTTAATGTTGATGAACAACTTGCCGGAGTAGTCGTTGTAGACCATATGCTTGGGCACGTCGATCTCTACTCCTCCTATCAGATTGACTATCGCCGGAAATGTATCATAGTTCACGAGTACGTGGTAGTTAATAGGCCTGCCAAGGTAGTTGACCACGGTCTCTCTTAGGAGGTCCACTCCCCCATAGGCGTAGGCGTGCGCTATCTTGTCCCAGCCTCTCTTAGGGAGCTGTACGCGCGTATCGCGCGGAATAGACATCAGACGAACGATCTTCTCGTCGATATCAACGGTCGCGAAGGCGATCGCATCGGCCCGCCTGCCACCATCGACGTCGTCGATGCCGATCAGAAGGATGTTTATTGTGCCGGAGTCCTCCGTGAAGGAGATGGACTCCTTTATAGTCTGTGGCTTGGGTTCGACAAACGTCTTGACCTTAAGCGCCGCCCCTGCAAACGCCGCTCCCATAATGAGAAGAAGCATCGCAGCTATTCGCAGTACCCTCATCATCCGGTCCTCCTCCAGTTCTTCCGGTAGAGTCCCTTCTTGTAGATATATTGCTCCACCGCCTCCGGGAGGAGGTATTTAATGCTCCTCCCCTCCTCTATTCGCCTGCGTATCTCCGTGCTCGAAATTGAAAGAAGTGGAATCTCGAGGGGAATAATCGCTCCCCTGAGCTCTTCGGGGAGGGCATCCAGCTCCTTCTTCGCGTAACCAGGCCTGTTTACGGCCACTATCTTGCACAACCCCGGCAGCTCCGCATACTCCTTCCAGGTGTTCATGCTCAATACTGCGTCCAGGCCGGTAATAAAGAAGAAGTCTACCTCATCCGGTGCGTACCAGTGCCGCATCTCCCGGAGGGTGTCTACCGTATGGCTGGGTTCGTTTCTGTCAATCTCTATTCTCGACGGTGTGAAGTTTGGATTGCCCAATGTGGTTAAAAGGGTCATCACATATCTGTCCTCGCAGGAAGCGACCCTGCGAAGGCGCTTGTGTGCGGGATCTCCCGCCGGTACGAATATGACTTCATCCAGCCCTACCATCGTTCGGCTCTCCTCGGCGGCTAGAAGATGGCCGAAATGAATGGGATCAAATGTGCCCCCCATGATGCCGATGTTTCTCCTGCCCTTGCGTTCGCTGTTTGACAAAGCGCCGGCCCCTCTGTGTTCAGATATTCCCTTTATCGCCTGCCGGACGACCCGGGGTCGACCGCCATCTCGGGTTCGAAGTCGAACTCATTGTCGCCAATATATATCTTATCACCCTTGACTGCGCCCATCTCTTCAAGCTTCTCCTCGATTCGGAACTTTTTTACCAGCCTTGCGAATCTTGGAAGCGCGTCTTCATGATCAAAATTGTAACGGGACAGGGTCTTCTCAAGGTTAGCATGGACAATACGGT
>JBAYOX010000060.1:0-8497 GCA_041678025.1 Aminobacteriaceae bacterium | reverse complement strand
GACTCCGACGACCTCCATCGGGGTGTTTCGGATGCGGATTATTTTGCCGATCGCGCCCTCCTCGCCGAAGAGGTTCTTTGCTACAGTCGCGCCAAGGACCACGATCTTAGTGCCGGCACGCGCCTCCTCGTCGAAGAAGAAACGCCCATCCTCTATCTTCCACTCTCTTATGTAAAAAAGATCCTCCGTGCTGCCCGTTACCAATGTGGACCAGTTCATATTGCCGTGTACCAGCTGGACCCGGCCGAATACCTCGGGCGCTACGCCGGATAGTGAGTAGGCCTCGCGCTGAAGCGCCTCCGCGTCATCGGTAGTCAGAGTAGCCCCCGCTCCTGCCTGCTGGCGGACGCCTCCGACCGAGGGCGCTCCCGGCATTATTATCAGTATATTGGCGCCTACGCCTGATATGAACTGCTGGATGCTTTGGCTCGCGCCCGCGCCGATGGCTACCATTGCTATAACGGCTCCCGTGCCGATGATTATACCGAGCATGGTGAGCAGGGAGCGAACTTTGTTCGACATGAGCGACCTCAGGGCCGTACGGAGCGTCTCAAGCATCGGTGTCCCTTCTCTCGTCGGACACGACCCGGCCGTCCTGAAAGCGGATGATACGGGCGCTGTACTCGGCGACGTCCGGCTCGTGGGTGACCAGCACGACCGTCTTTCCGGAGCGGTTGAGAGAGGTGAAGAGATCCATTATCTCCGCGCTGGTGGCAGTATCGAGGTTTCCTGTGGGCTCGTCGGCCAGTATCAGCGGTGTTTCTCCTACCAAGGCTCGCGCTATGGCGACGCGCTGCTGCTGGCCGCCGGAGAGCTGGTTGGGTCGATGCCCAATCCTGTCAGCGAGCCCCACCCTCTCAAGGGCGGATACGCCTCGCTCCCTGCGCTCTCTGGCGTGGACTCCGGCGTAGATCAGAGGCAGCTCGACGTTCTCAAGCGCTGTGGCCCTGGGGAGGAGGTTGAACCCCTGGAAGACAAATCCTATGGTGGAGTTTCGGATTCTGGCGAGGCTGTCGCTAGTCATCCCTCCGACGCTATGTCCGTTCAGCCGGTACTCCCCCTCATCAGGGACGTCCAGGCAGCCGAGGATGTTCATCATCGTGGACTTTCCCGAGCCGGAGTGCCCCATGATGGAGACGAACTCCCCCCGGTCTATGGAGAAGGAGACCGAGTCCAGGGCCCGTAGCTCTACGTCACCGGTGCGGTATATCTTGACTATGTCGCGGGCGTCGATCAGGCTCACTGGAAGATCCTTTTCCATAGCGAGGTCTTTGGCCTCTCGGAGTAGGAGACAGCCAGCAGATCTCCATCTTTCAGCCCGTCGCCGTCGACGATCTCGACGTATGCACCGTCCCCTGTGCCTGCGTGAAACTGCACTCGCTCCCCCAGTACGCCCTCCTTCACCGTCCATACGGTAGAAAGGGTGCCGTTCGCCCCGGCGTTGCCTCCACCGGAGCCTCCTCCTCGGCGACGAGGCATCGAGGGCGCGAACGGGGATGAGCCGGAGTTCTCCGCCTGTCCCCCGTCCTCGGGCGGCGGGGTGAAGCGCAGCGCGGCCATCGGGGCGCGGAGCACTCCGCTCCTGCGCTCGGTAATGATGGATACGTTGGCGGTCATGCCGGGCTTCAGCTTCAGGTCCGGGTTGGACACTGAGATAATAACCGGGTAGGTGACGACGTTGTCGGTGGTGCCGGGCGAGATTCGCACCTGCTTAACACGGCCGGAGAAGACCGTACCTCTGTGAGCGTCCACGGTGAACTCTACCAACTGCCCCTCCGTTACGCCGGCTATGTCGGCCTCGTCGACGGAGGTCTCGATCTGCATGTCGGTCAGGTCCTTGGCTATGGAGAAGAGAGTCGGAGTGGACAGGCTAGCGGCGACTGTCTGGCCTACGTTCACTACCCGCGATATCACGACTCCGTCCTCGGGAGAGACTATCCTCGTGTAGCCTAGGTTGGCCTCCGCCTGGCGCAGAGCGGCCTGAACCTGCAGCACGCGCGCCTCAGCCTCCTGAAGGCTTGCCCTGTTTAAAGCCTGGGCTGTCTCTGCGGCGTCAAGCTCGCTTTTCGCGATCAGGTTGCGGGACCATAGCTCCTTGTTCCGATTCAGGCTACGCTCGCTGTCTGCCAAGTTGGCCTTTGCACGGGTGACGGAGGCCCTGGATACCGCGAGGTTTGCCCTGGCCTCCTCCAGTTTGGCCGAGAGCACGTCTGGGTCGATTAGGGCAATGAGCTGCCCCTTCGTCACAGTGTCGTTGAAGTCGGCGTAGATCTCCTTTATGGTGCCGGAGACCTGGGTGCCGACCTCGACCACCGTTACGGCACCGAGCTTGCCGGTGGCCGTAACCTTGGCGACGATGTCTCCTGACTCCACCGGCGCTGTGCGGAAGGTGTATTCCGTCGCGCCGTTGTCCGAGAAGTATGTCCAGGCGGCACCAAAGGCGATTAACAGAAGAACGGCTATAGTTTTTTTCATTAGAACTCCCCTCCGAGTGTCTTCTCAAGTGCTGCGAAGGCGACCCCGTAGTCGTGCTGAGCCTGATAGAGGCTGACCTTTGCGCTGTTGAATGCCAGCACAGCGTCCGCGACCTCGAGCGCGTTGCCGACGCCGGTGTCGTATCGTCCCTCGGCCAGGGTGAGGTTCTCCTCCGCCTGGCGTACCAGCAGCTCCGCCACGGGAATACGTGCCTCGGCCTCGCGGACCGATAGGAGGGAGGAGCGGACCTCGTACAGGACGGTCTGCAGCGTGCGCCTCAGGGCTGCGTCCGCGCCCTGCGAATTGAAACGGGCCTCGGCCACCCTGGCATCGGTGAGTCCTCCGTCGAAGACTGGTGCGGATAGCGACAGGGTGGCGCGAAATGAGTCGTCAAGCGGCCACTCGGAGCCGGAGAGTCCAGCCGAACCGGAGAGGGAGATCGTCGCTGCGTTCCCCTTGGCGGCGATGGCCACGGAGAGCTTTCCTGATTCGCTCTTCAGCCGTGCTGTGCGGAAGTCGGGACGGTTCTCCATCGCCTGCTCCAGAGCGGACTGCTCGTCCGGCAGCGGCCTCGGCGCAAGGAAGCCGGGAGCAGCCTCGACATCACCGAGCCCGACCCCGACCGCGTTCGATAGTCCGGCCCGCGCCGCAGCCAGCGATGCCTCCGCAGAGACTAAGGAGATGCGAGCGTTGCTGAGGTCGACCTCGGCCTTGGTGACGTCGAACTTCGCCTTCGCCCCCGACTCGTAAAAACCCCTGGCTTTTTCGACGTGCTTCTCGTAGGTCTGCACCGCCTCTTCTGCCTGGTCTCGCTTCAGACGGCTTAAGAGCAGCGAGTAATATGCGTCCTTTACGCCCTTGCGGACGGTCATAATCGACTCTCGTTGCGACTCGGAGGCTGCATCTATGGCCATCTCCTGGCTGCGCCGCTCCAGGGCGTTCTTTCCCGAGTCGGAGAGCAGTTTTGTCACAGTGAACGAAGCCGACCAGCTCTGATCCGCGCCCGTCTGTTCGGAGGTCGAAGCCGACAGACCGCCGGAGAAGGCCGTAGCAGCCTTGACCTGGTCAAGCTTGGAGAGCTGCGCGTCAAGGGAGGCGCGCGCCTCCTCGAGCGTCGGGTGCTGCTCGACTGCCATGCGCAAGCACTCTTCAAGCGTGACCGTCGCGCCCATTGCAGGACTGGCGGCGAGGAACAGAAGCGCAGCAGTCGTTGCATATAGTCTTTTCACTCGATGGCTAGCAGTGTTTATCATAGAAGCTACATCCCTTTCTTAATCAGTGATCTCTATTCTATAGTTTTTTTCAGGATGGGGTACTGTAGTTACCGCAGAGAAAAGTGGAGGGAAGAGGCTTTTCTTCGAAAACCACGCACTGGTCTTTATATCCCGATAACAGTTTTTAATTCTCGTGTTTCCTTATCCTCAACATATATTATTCAAAAACCTGGATTTATAGTGTATTATTATTGAACACCTGTATAATCCCGAGTTATTCTGGCTGGGAACGAAGGGGAGATGCGCATGAACGATAGCGGCGGCGTTTCGAAAGCAGTTGGAGGCGAAAGGACAAACAGCATTCACAGGGGGGGCACCATCCTTCAGTTGGACGGCGGCGCAGTCTGGCTTGTCCGCACGGAAGGATCCTTGCCTCTTGGCTCCGCCGAAACAGAGGCTCTTCTTGACGAGGGCGGCGTGTTCCAGCGGGACGCCAACGCCCTCAAGTCCTACCTGGACGGACTCGAAACCAAGATCATGATCGCGCCTACGTTTCTTCCCTACGACGCCAAGGTAAAGGTGACCATAGCGAAGAACTCGATGGTGGCCTCGATACTGGTCTCCCCCCCGTCTCTCGGCGGGCTGAGCCCGACCCCGGATTTTCTCGAGGAGAGGCTGAGAACCGAGGGCGTTGTCCATGGAGTCGACAGAAGTATCCTCGAGAGGATCTGCAATATGCAGACCTACAACGAGAATGTCGAGGTCGCCTTCGGGACCCAGGCAATACGCGGAGAGGACGCTATTGTCGAGATTCTCGTCAACACCGAGGGACGAAGAGGCCCGATAGAGGATGAGGAGGGCAACGTCGACCTGAAGAACCTAGGAGCGGTAAACCTGGTGAAGGAGGGGGATGTACTCGCCCGAAAGACCCTGGCCACTGACGGATCAGAAGGTATGAACGTCAAAGGCGTCCCGATGGGCACGAAAAGCGGAAAGGACAAGCCCTTCCCCGGGGCGGCGGGCACGGTTGTATCCGAGGATGGAATCACCCTTATGGCCGCTGTGCAGGGACATCTCTCACTGGTCAACGGACGGCTGTTTGTCCTCCCTGTATTCGAGGTAAATGGAGATGTCGACTACAGCACGGGGAACATCGATTTCCCGGGTTCCGTCGTAGTAAGAGGGGTCGTGAAGGATGGCTTCTCAATAAAGGCCGCCGAGAACATCACAGTATACGGCGTGGTGGAGGGGGCCATTTTGCAGGCGGGCGGAGAGATAGTAGTGGCCGGAGGGATTCGTGGCACGGGCAAGGGGCGTGTCGAGGCAAAGGGCAATATCTCCGCCGACTTCGCAGACCAGGCCACACTGATCTCCGGCGGCGACGTTCTTATAAAGAATGCGCTGCTCCACAGCGACTGCCGCTGTGCTGGCAAGCTCATAGTCTCGGGCGGCAAAAGGTCTCAGCTTGCCGGCGGCAAGACCCAGGCGGGGAGCGAGGTTATCTGCGTCACCCTGGGAAGCGAGATGGGGACGAAAACCGAGATACTGGTGGGCGCTCTTCCGGAGCAGGTGGAGCGACGGGACTACCTGAAAAATAAACTTGTCGTATCGACCGAAGAGTTGGATAAGTATGATAAGAACATTGCCTTCCTGAAGCAGCTCGAGGCTGATCGGGGGCTCGACGAGGAGAAGCGCGCCCTTCTTGGCAAGCTCACGCGCGCTGTATTTCAGCTCAGGGCATCTATGCATGAGTGCGAGAAGGAGGCCCTGAAGCTGGAGGCCGAGATGGAGAGGACGCGCGAGCGCGGGGCGGTAAGGGCCAAGACAGTCTGTTACCCCGGCGTCTACGTGACGATACGCGGCATAACCTACCGTGTCCGGGAGCAGTTCAAGTTCGGCGCACTCCTCTACGAGGATGGGGAGATAAAGGTCAAGCCGTTCGACGCGTAATAAAGTCAAAAAAGGGGGGCGCAGGCGCGCCCCCCTTTTTGTCGTTCGGCCTAGGCCTGGATGTCCAGGTTCTGGCCGATCCCCATAGAGGCCATCATCTCCTGCAGCATCTGTCCCTGAAGCTTCGCCACATCCATGGCCTTCTTCTGGACGAGCAGACCGACCTGAGCCATCGCGTCGGACTGCTCAGTCGCCATCACGTTTTGTACCATGCCTACATTCATGCGCCTCACCTCCGTTAAATGGGGATTTGATTGTATTATACTTCCCGTCGGCCCCGATGTAAAAGAGAGCCGTGCGTTTTATCTCACGCGCCCTTGACCATGTGACACGCCACCATGTGGTCTCCGCCGATATCTATCAGCGGCGGTTCCTCCACGCGGCATATGTCGATCGCCCGTGAGCAGCGTGTGTGGAAGCGGCATCCGGGAGGCGGGTTCAGAGGGCTGGGCACTCCGCCCGTCAGGATTATCCTCTCTCTCTTGCGGTCCAGCTTTGGTATCGGTACGGCCGCGAGCAAGGCCTGAGAGTACGGATGCAGCGTGCTCCTGAATAGCTCCTGAGATGAGGCGGATTCCACTATCTTGCCGAGGTACATCACCGCTATCCGGTCGCTTATGTGCTTCACTACGGAAAGGTCGTGGGAGACGAAGAGGTAGGTAAGCTTCTCCTTCTCCTGTAGCTCCTGAAGCAGGTTGAGTATCTGCGCCTGTATGGAGACGTCCAGTGAGGAGACCGGCTCGTCGCAGACTATGAACTCCGGCGAGAGCGAAAGAGCCCGTGCTATGCCAACCCTCTGCCTTCTGCCGCCGTCCAGCTCGTGGGGGTACTTGTAGTAGAGGCGCGGGCTGAGCCCGACCTTCTCCATCAGGGAGTCCACCATCTCCTCGCGCTCTCGCTTGGTTCCGACGCCGAAGATCTCCAGCGGCTTGCCGATGGTCTCTCCGATGCTCTTGCGCGGATCGAGAGACGAGAAGGGGTCCTGGAATATTATCTGCACTCTGTTTCTTATCTGGCGCAGCTCCCTCTTTTTGATCGATGCGATATCCTGCCCCTTGTACAGGATGCGCCCCGAGGTCGCCTCGATGAGGCGTATCAGCAGGCGTCCGGTGGTTGACTTTCCACAGCCGGACTCGCCGACCAGCCCCAGAGTCTCCCCCTCTTTGATCGAGAATGAGATATTGTCTACCGCATGTACGTTGCCAGCGGCGACGGGGAAATATTTTACAAGGTTTTCAACTTTCACCAGCTCAGTCATTGGTTCTACCTCCGGCGTACAGGTGGCACATTACCTTGTGCCCGTCCTTGTCGCTTATAGCCGGAAGGGTGGTCCGGCATATATCCATGCAGTGAGGGCAGCGCGGGTGAAAGGCGCATCCGCTTGGAAGATCGAGCGGCTCTGGCATCAGCCCTTCGATCGGCCTTATGGCGGAGGACTCCTCCTCTATATCGGGGATACATTTGAACAGGCCGTTTGTGTAAGGGTGTTTTGGGCCGCTGAATATCTGCTGCAGAGAGCCGGTCTCGACAATTCTGCCGGCGTACATCACCGCTACATGGTCGCATATCTCGCCCACGACGCCAAGGTCGTGAGTTATCATTATCATGGCGGTGTCGTACTCATCCCTGAGGCTCTTCATAAGCTCCAGCACCTGTGCCTGAATGGTTACGTCGAGCGCCGTCGTGGGCTCGTCGGCGATTATCAGCGAGGGGTTGCAGGCCAGTGCCATGGCTATGACCACCCTCTGCCTCATGCCTCCACTGAACTCGTGGGGGTACTCCTTGTAGCGGGCACCCGGTATCTGAACCTTCTCAAGCATCTCGACCGCCCGTTTCTCGGCCTCTGCCTCGGTCAGGTCCTGATGGGCCACCAGCGCCTCGGAGATCTGCAATCCGACGGTGACCACCGGGTTCAGCGAGGTCATAGGATCCTGGAAGATCATGGATATTCTGTTGCCGCGGATTTTTTTCATCTCGCGTTCGGGCAGTTTCAGCAGCTCTTCGCCGTCGAAGACAATCCTTCCGTCATTGATTACGCCGGGCGGGGAGGGGACCAGCCCCATTATTGAGAGGGCGGTGGTCGTCTTTCCCGCGCCGCTCTCTCCGACAAGCCCGAGGGTCTTTCCCTTGTGCAGAGAGAAACCGAGACCGTTTACAGCCGCGACTGTGCCCTCGAACGTTTTATATACTACGTTAAGATCCGAAACTTCCAACAGGGGACCATTCATGAAGACTACCTCCAGGCCTACTGGCGAAGTTTGGGATCTAGCGAATCCCGCAGTCCGTCGCCGAATATGTTGAGGGCAAGCACGACAATAGAGATCGCGAGCCCGGGAAAGACCGACAGATAGGGTGCCTGGCGCAGGAACTGCCGTCCGGCGCTGAGCATGGAGCCCCACTCGGGAGTAGGCGGCTGAACTCCCAGCCCGAGGAAGGAGAGGGCGGCGGCTGACAGGATCGCATGAGCCACGCCGAGGGTGCTCTGCACGATTATCGGCGCCATGCAGTTAGGCAGGATGTTCTCGACGATTATACGGAAGTCGCTCGCGCCGACGGCCTTGGCCGCCTCCACGAACTCCTGCCCCCTTACTGTGAGAGTCGAGGCTCGGACCACTCGGGCGTAGCGCGGCACCTGGCTGATGCCGACTGCTATCATCAGGTTGACAAGGCTTGTGCCGAGCGCGCCCACTATAGCGATGGCCAGGATGATCTGCGGGATGGCCAGCAGGACGTCCATGCTTCTCATGATGACGTTGTCGAGCCGTCCCCCGTAGTAACCCCCGATGGCACCGAAGACTCCCCCCAGGACTGCCCCTATTCCTACGGCGACGAAGCCGACGTAAAGGGAAATCCGGCTG
>JBAYOX010000059.1:0-8784 GCA_041678025.1 Aminobacteriaceae bacterium | reverse complement strand
TCAAGGAGATCGCCGAGGGGCTGGCGCAGTTCTCTACCGACAGCGACACTCTTGGCGACGCCTACGAGTTTCTTATCGGCCAGTTCGCCGCCGGTTCTGGAAAGAAGGCGGGGGAGTTCTACACGCCGCAGCAGATATCAAGCATCCTCTCCGGCATCGTCACGCTGGACAGTCAGGAACCGGCCACCGGAAAGCGGAATACTCTTGAAAGCGTCTTCGACTTCGCCTGCGGTTCTGGCTCCCTGCTGCTCAACGTGCGCCGCCGCATGGGGGCGAACGGCATCGGCAAGATTTACGGTCAGGAGAAGAACATCACTACGTACAACCTGGTACGCATGAACATGCTGCTGCACGGGGTGAAGGATTCGGAATTCCAAATCTACCACGGCGACACCCTCACGAACGACTGGGACTGGCTGCGCGAGATGAACCCGGCCAAGATGCCGAAATTCGACGCGGTTGTGGCCAATCCGCCGTTCAGCTACCGATGGGATCCGACCGAGGCGATGGGCGACGATATGAGGTTCAAGAGCTACGGCCTCGCGCCCAAGTCCGCCGCCGACTTCGCCTTTCTGCTGCACGGCTTCCACTATCTGAAGCCGGAGGGCGTCATGGCGATCATCCTGCCTCACGGCGTTCTTTTCCGGGGCGGCGCGGAGGAGCGCATCCGCACGAAGCTGCTCAAGGACGACAATATCGACACGATCATCGGTCTGCCCTCGAATCTTTTCTACTCGGCGGGGATTCCGGTATGCATCCTCGTGCTGAAGAAGTGCAAGAAGCCGGACGACGTGCTCTTCATCAACGCCGCCGAGCACTTCGAGAAGGGGAAGCGGCAGAACGTCCTGACGGAGGAGCATATAGACAAGATTATAGACACCTACCAGCACCGCAGGGAAGAGGAGCGCTACTCCCGCCGCGTGTCGATGAAGGAGATCGAGGAAAACAGCTATAACCTGAACATCACGCGCTACATCAGCACGCAGCAGCCGGAGGAGCCGATAGATCTTCAAGAGGTCAACGAAGAACTGGTCGAGCTGACGCAGAGTATCGAGGCCGCGCGGGAGAAACACAACGCATTTCTCAAAGAGCTGGGTTTGCCGCTTTTGTAGCCGGTGCGCGTCGTTTCCATTTTGTCGCAGGTGCGAGTTCGGCGAAAACAAATCAGAGAAACTGTATCTTTTTCGAGCATAGACGGATGCGGCACATCGGAGAGGAACCGGACGAATTCACGTCGGAATACCTCGCTGCGGTCATGAATACGATCCGCGAGAAGGTAGCCGTAGCTAGAGCCAGGTAACCAGAATACCGGCCGAAAAACGTGCCAAGCAAGGAGTATTAGTGATGGCTGATATTTTTGAGTTGTGCAAGACAGGCACTGCGGCAGTCGTGGAAACAGCGATAAACAATGGTGCGGACGTAAATACGAGAAACGAGAACGGCGATACTCCTTTAACACTTGCGGCAGAGCTGAATACTGATTATGAGGTACTTGAGGTGTTGCTGAAGGCGGGCGCGGACATGGAGGCGAGAGACACCGGAAGCGACACACCTCTGCATCTGTCCGCTGCCCTCAACGCAAACCCCGAGGTGACGGAGGCGTTGCTGAAGGCGGGCGCGGACACGGAGGCGAGAGACACCGGGAACGATACTCCGCTGCATCTATCGGCTCGCTTTAACCACAACCCCGATGTAATAGAGGCGCTCGTAAAAGCAGGAGCCAGAGTTCAAGCTAAAAACGAAAACGGCGACATGCCAATCGACTTGCTCGAAAAAAACGATAACTTTTCTAAGATCAAAGGAACAGACGTTTACCGGGACCTTTGCAGCGGCTATAGGTGGGCGTAGACCAGGGGCATCTTGATACTCTCAAGCAAAGACAAGGGTTGCTGTATGTAGTTATAGAATGCGATAATTACAGGGTTTGAAAAACAGAACGCTTGCTATTAGTGAACTCATTAGGTGGTATAAAACTACGTTAAGGATGGGGCCTGCGATTCGAGTCCGCAAGTCGAATCCAGTAATAGCAAGGGGTTATGTGATTAGCGTGAGCCTTTTTTCTCGTACTCGATATGTACTCGCATATTCAAAAAAACGCCCCTTATAGTTTCTTGTACATCTCGCTCCGATGGGCGATGCGTATCACGTACACCAGCAGGCGGTCATCGAGAACTTCGTACACGATGCGGATATCGCCCGCGCGGATACGCCACAGATCCTCTCCGTGCAACTTCTTGCAACCGGCGGGTCTGGGATTTTCGGCGAGGGCGACGATTGCACGAAGCACGCGGGCGTGTTCTTCTCGAGGAAGAGCTTCAAGCGCCTTCCGCGCCGACCTCTTAACCTCGATCGAGTGGGCCATATTTATCCTCGTAGTCCTTCACAACCTCGCTCAAGGGCACGGCGGGCTCGTCCCTGTGCCCCGCGACGTAGGCGACGTCCTCGGTGTCCTCCCGCTCCTCCAGATACCGGAGATAGGCGGCGTAGTCGAGCATTCTCAGCACGTCCTCGGGCCCCATCAGGTCGATCATCCGACGAAGTTTTTGTTTCTCTTCCACAACTGCGACAAGCATTCGCATCACCTCCTGCGTTCATTATATCTTAAGAGACATCTACTATAGTCAGGAATGATTCTCACACCAGCAACATGGACACGCTTCCCTGTCGTTCCGGAACAAACAACACGTGGGCTAATAATCCTGACCGCGGCGAATGGTGGTATTATCGATACGTTGCTCTGACGGACGTATTATTCGCCTTGGGAGGAGATATCGTTGGCCGTTCAGACGAGGGTGTACCGCAGTAAGAGGGATGTTCTGTCAAAGTTTGTTAAGCGACTACTGCTTCCGCAGCTGGGGCTTCCTGAGGGAAAGGGGCCTGGGAGGGCAAGGATTGCGGATTTTCAGCTGGATATGGATATGTTCATCCGAAGGCTGTTTCTGCTGAAGTCTCGGCCATTCGAAAGGGACGGTACGGTCGTAATGGCCGTCGCACCCGGCGATTCTATGAGGGACTCGTTGCACAAACTGACGCGCTACGTCGACTATCTGAAGGCCCACAGCGGCGTCCTCACCAACGGGCTTGAGCTTAGAGTGTATGAGAGGGCTCCCGGAGGGGGGATAGAGCTGTCCCTTCAGTGTACGGAGGACGAGCTTGTATCTAGGACCGAGGAGCTGAAGGTCGCTCTGCGAATGGCGGTGGCCCCCACGCCCGTTAAGGTTGATGATGCCGGAGTTTCCGTGGAGGACGAGGCACCGGACTTTGTGCCAGCGGAGACGAGCGTCGAAGGGGAGACTGTGACGGAGGTAATTCAGGAGGAGGTCCTCGAGGAGCCGGATCCCGAGAGCCATGTAGTCGAGGCCTCTCCGCCCGTTCGGACGGGAGGCGGGATGAAGGTGGTCGCCATCTACCACAATAAAGGAGGAGTGGGCAAGACGACGATCTCGGTCAACCTGGCCGCCGCCCTGAGGAACAAGGGGCTTCGCGTGCTGCTGATCGATATGGACGCTCAGTCGAACGCTACTTTCGCGGTAGGACTGCTGAAGTTCCAGTTCGAGGAGGATGACGACATTATAGATAAGTACGTCTATCACATTCTGGGCTCCGGCGATTTCGATTTCATCCCTGACGTGGTCCGAAGGTCGAGCTCTTTTAATTCCCCGGAGATCGACGTTATCCCCTCTCACATCGATCTTACAAACCATCAGTACAAGCTGACGCAGATCTCCGCCTGTCGATCGAGGCTCATCGCAAAGCTGGACCAGGTTCGGGATGATTACGACGTCGTCATCATAGATGCGCCCCCCTCAAGGGATCTGTACGCGGAGATAGCGCTCGCCTCGGCGGACTTTCTGATCATCCCGTCGGATCTGAGGCCTTTCGCCAACCAGGGACTGACCAATGTTGAGCAGTTTGTACGAGACGTGAACGAGTTCAGGAGCACTATGCACCGTGAGCCGCTGGCGGTGATGGGTGTGTTGCCCTCTAAAATCTCGACAAACCCGCAGTTCATCAGACATACTCTGCCCAGGCAGAAACAGGCGGTGTCCGACAGGTACGGTTTCTCACTGATGGAGAGCATCATTTTTGAACGGATGCCGCTCGCCACAGCTCTGAGCCGTTCTCATAGGCAGGACGACCTGGATATTCCGGACCCGAAGTCGATATTTAGTTTCTGCAAGCTGGAGGTCTCGCCCTCAGCCGGGCAGGCAGCTGTGGATTTTCAGATGCTCGCGGACGAAGTTCTTGAAAAGGCGGGATTGATGCAGTGAGGCACTTTCTGGTGGATGTGAAGAGCATACGGTGCGATAGGAGCAGGTCCGAGTTCGACCGTGGCACGGTGGAACGACTGGCGGACGCCATTCTTATCAGTGGTGGCTTGGTGAAGCCACTGGTGCTTCGGCCTGCTGGCGCGATGTCTTACGAGGTGGTTGACAGGCACCTCGAATACTGGGCGGCCGTGAGGGCGAGGGAGAAGGATGCAAGGGCGGGCGAGATGGTGAACTCTTACGTCATATCACAAGAGTCGGTCGAGGCGGTAGAGGGGCAGCTGGCCATCCTGCGCGGGACGGAAGCACAAGGCAAACACATGAGCTCCCCTGTCAGACAACCTGATACGTCGGCCATTGACGAGCTTGCAGTCAGGCTGTCGTCCATCGAGAGGGCTTTGGCGAGGACAGTTACTGCTGAACAGCTTGAGGGAGCGTTGCAGAGTCTGCTGTCCTCGGTGGAGGCCGCCATCGCAAGTGCGAAGACTGCACCGAATGTGAAGACTGTGCCGAAGAGGGCCGCGAAGAAAAGAGAGTTCAACCCCGAAGGCCCTTGTGACCAGGAGAACCTGAACGCGGCCACGGTCTCTGATTTGAAGGGTTTTATGAAGCGAAAGGGCATTTCAACCAGCGGGCTTAAGAAGAAGCAGGATTATATAGACTCGATTATCGCTTTTTATCAAGCCCGGTAAATTTAATTAATAGTGGAAGGCGATTTGTTGTCCACCCCGTTCAGGACGGTTTTTATCGCGACTCAGACTTACCAAGCACTTCCGGGACTTGCAAAAAACCATTTTTCGGACAATAATAGAGCGAACGTATCTTTCTATCATCATTGTGAAGAGCCTGCAGGGCCTCGGAGAGCATCCGTGGCCTTGTGTATTATTAGCTTTTTCGCTGAATGAGAGGGGGGATGGCCATGAGCAGAGCTTTTATCAAAGAAAACGAGGATCAACAGAGCTACCTGGAGTGGCAGAAGCTCCTGAAGGACAGGGAAGAATTGCTGCGCATCCTTGAGAAAAAGAAGAAATATGTTCAAGAGGACCCTGCCGCCGAATCTATTCCGGAGGAGAAGCGCCGCGAGATGCTGGCGAAATACGAGGAGGAGGCGGAGGAGGTAAAACGGCTGCTGGAGGAGATGCTTTCCGAGATGAGAACTCCCTGACTCGGAGAGCGTGCGCGTATACAGAGCCCGAGAAGGAAAACGCCGCAGGCCGTATAATGTCAGGCCTGCGGCGTTTTTTCTCGCTTATGTATAGTCAGTGTGTCAGATTATCAGACATCGCCAATAGGTGTTTTGTCCTCGTCCAGGCCTTGTCTTATGATGATTACGACGGAGAGAATGATCACCGCGGAGGCCGCAAGCATAGGCATCGATACCGCCTCGTCACCCAGAGACCATCCTAGGATGATTGCGACTATAGGGTTGACGAATGTATGGGTGACCACTCGGGACGCCCTGTCCACCTTGAGCAGCCAGATAAAAGCCGTGTATCCTATCAGTGATCCGAAGACGACTAGGTAGGCCAAGGATAACACCGACTTGAGGGAAAATGCCTCCAGGGCAAGGCGTGAAGGTTCGCCCGCCGCTATGGACGCAAGCAACAACAAAAGGCCTCCGGCGGCCATCTGCATCCCCGAGGCTAGGGCACCGGATTTTGCTATGGGCGCCCTGCGTGAATATAGAGCCCCAAGGCTCCAGCAGAAGGTAGATGCCATTAGGGCTATCATTGCGATGCTATGTCCATTCTCAAGTGATATCGAATACCCGGACTGGGACAGGATAAGGAACACCGTGCCGCTGAAGCCGAGAATTACTCCGAGGGCTTCAGCTGTAGATGGCCTGCGTGAATTGAAGAACAGCCAGTCCAGAATGACTATCCAAAGGGGTTCAATCGAGATTATCAACGCAGCGAGTGAAGAGGGGACGGTCTGCTCGGCCCATACAACTGTGCCGTAGCCTCCTAGGAGCATCAGGGCGGCAACCTTGAATGCCTCGATGGTCCCTTTTAACGTCGGGCGCTCTTTTTCTTTGAACAGGCACCATAACATCAGTGCGCCGCCAGCCAAAAAAAAGCGGAGCGCACCGCTGAAAAACGGCGGAATGGTCTCCACTGTAAACCTGATGGCTAGGTAAGTCGAGCCCCAGACAATGTAAAGCGCCGCATATGCTGAGAAGTATAGCAGAGGAGACTGATCGCGTGCGGACATTATTCTACCCCCAAAATGTATTCAATATTTTTCTCATTATATCAGACCCGTTTTAGAGCGTAAATCCTAGGCCCTTCGCTACCTCATAAATCGTGTCGGGGACGTGTGTCGCAAGAGACAAGCTTGTTAAAACAGACGGACTTAGCGTAAAATATATAAAGTATGAGGTCGACTGTTTGAACTGTTTGCCCGGTCCCTTCCTGACCGGAGGAAAAAGAGAGGTCAAGGCATGTCGTTTGAAGAATTATTTGATCTCGATCGCCTGATAGCGTCAAGCCCTGTGGTCGTCCTTTGGGGAGAGCCACTGGGCAAAAGATCGGTTGATTTTGTATCGGCTGGCATCTGCCAGTTCGGCTACACCGTGTCCGAGATAGTCATGGAAGACGTGCCGTTCGACTCGATCGTGTTCGAGGCGGACAGGGAGCGCGTTCACTCTGCCTTCCGTGAAGCGCTTACTGAGGGCAAAGATTCCTTTGAGATGGATTATCGTATAGTCACACGTTCCGGAGATGTCCGATGGGTGGAGGATAACGTAGGTTTTTACAGGGACGAGAGGGGCGAAGCCGTCATGTACCAGTCCAGCCTCCTGGATATCACCGAGAGAAAGAAGGCGGGGCTGAGGCTGGCAGAGAGCGATAAGCGCCTGGAGAGGGTTCTATCCATGGCTAAGGTCGGCGTATGGGAGTACATTCCTGAGCGCGACGAGATCACAGGGGTCGGACGGGCATCGGTATTAGGAATGGACGAGCACGAGATACCGAGGTCGAGAAGGGAGCTTTGGGACAGAATTTTCAGTCCGACCGAGCGTGAAAAGCATGAAAAGGCATGGGAGGACGTGATTGAGGGAAGGTCCGACCTGTTTCAGGCGGAGTTGTCTATTGTGCGGGAAGACGGCACCGATCTGCGGGTTCTGAAGAAAGGATTCCCCGTCAGGGATGAGTGGGGCGGTTTTGTTAAGATGCAGGGGGTAACGGTGGATATCACCGCCCTGAAAAATACCGAGGAGCTTGCCCTGCACCAGAGCGAGCGTCTGTCGCTGCTGCACGAGATATCTTTGTCATTCATGGAGGAGCTTGACCCGGAGATCCTTGGACGAAAGATCCTTGAGAAGGCCACGGAGTTCGCGGGGGCCGTCGACGGACTCGTCAGCGTCGTGGAGGACGATCCATTCTTCCGGCGCAACATGTGGGGCGTGGGCCTGTACGAGGATTTGGTGGGCAGACGGATTCCTGTCACCGAGGGGCAGATGGGCGAGGTGATAAGGACGAACAGCAGGGTCATAGTGGAGGATTATCGCACCTACCAGGGGCGAATGAACCTTGACGAGTACGAGCGTGTTACCACTGCGTTGTCAATTCCTCTTCGCCGAGGGGAGGGGCTGTTGGGAGTTCTGTCCATCTCTTACAGGGATGAGGTCATGGTCCTGGAGGAACCTCTTTTGAACCTGATGGAACAGTTTGCAGCGACCGCGTCCATTGCGCTTGAGAACGCGCTACTTTATAAAAGAGCCGAGATCGAGGTTAGAGAGCGCGAGATGACCGAGAGGCGCTTACTCTCGCACCAGGCGCTTGTGGAGGCGGCGGCGGGTGTGTCCGGCTACCTGCTTTCGGAAGACTCTTCTGATGAGAGGTCGCTCTCAATGGCCCTTCACACGCTGGGAAGGGCTGTGGGTGCGGACCGGGCCGCAATATTAAAGAACATGGAATACGTCGATTCGTCTCCCGTCGCGTGTACTCTTGTGTCCGTCGAGCTTTATGAGAGGGGCGATAGGAGCCTCTCCAACAGAATCCAGTGGGACGGATACTATAACGCCGCCTTTAAGACACTTTCCATGAATGAACCATTTCACGAGGTCATGGATTCACTCGCCTCGGGTGTCGCTTTCAACACCCTTCCGACCGTTACCATGATTCCGGTATTTGTAGGCCGCTTCTTTTGGGGGGTTCTGGCTTTCGCATTCAATAGGGAGCGTCCGCCGTTTGAAATTTACGAGCTTGACGTGCTCCGAACAGCCGCATACAACGTAGCTGCCGCGGTGATACGACGCGAGTCGGAGAGGGATGTAAATACCGGCTATGAAAAGCTGAGGGAGACCTTCACCGATGTGATTCGTACGATGGGGCAGATCGTCGGAAAAAAAGACCCGTACACGATTGAGCACCAGGAGCGGGTAGCCCTCCTGGCCCTGGAGTTGGGAAGGAGGCTTGGTCTTCAGGAAGAACGTTGCGAGGGTCTCCAGATCGCGGGGATGGTGCACGACATCGGTAAGATAGAGATTCCCAGCGAGATCTTGAGCAAGCCTGGT
>JBAYOX010000058.1:0-8812 GCA_041678025.1 Aminobacteriaceae bacterium | reverse complement strand
CCACAGGTTCAGCGAGATCTCCTCTATATTGACCGATTCAATGGGTATTCTAAGGTCTCCTGCGGGGCTCAGAAAAACACCGCCTGACGGGAAGGAGATCGATGGATAGTGATCCGGGAATACAACGGCCTTCTTGAAGTTCTTCTCCAGAGCCTCCCCCTCGCGCGAAGGAAGTCCCTTCTTGATGTTTACCTCGACTCGTTGCCTGGGCTTGAAATCGCCGAGGATGGAGAAGCCGTTGTAGTGGGGGTCGATAGTGAAATCCGAAGCGGGGGAGAGCTCTAT
This sequence comes from Aminobacteriaceae bacterium, assembly GCA_041678025.1. Classification (GTDB taxonomy): domain Bacteria; phylum Synergistota; class Synergistia; order Synergistales; family Aminobacteriaceae; genus JAAYLU01. The sequence goes on along the minus strand of JBAYOX010000058.1, from coordinate 8,527 downwards.
GAACTTTGATGCGACCGACATGTCCGCTCCTATGGACGTGTTCACGTAGATGACGCTTGTCGCCGGGTAACGATTGCTGGCGTACAGGCTGCTTATCTCGAGCTTGCGTGTGACCTTTATCTCCCGGAGTGACTCCTGCTCGATTCCAAGGGGGCCTGCGTCGCTTGTCAGCCCCGGCGCCAGTACGAGTGCGATCTTTTCCCCGCCGAAGTAGCCTGTATTGAGACGAATGCTCTTGGAGGCTGCCTGACCGGCTATCGAGTAGTCGATCTCCTCGCGCTGCTCGTTCAGAAGCGTGAGAAAACCCCTCAGTCTGAACGGGGAGACAGGGATGTTGAATGACAGTTCTATCATCACGTTGTTGCTGTCGGTGATGCCCGTCTGCCTTGCACCGAGGAACCTGAGCGGCTCGGTGCTGTACTCGAAGCTCTGCTTTCCAGCCAGCATCCTGCCCTTGACATCCCTGAGCGACTCTTTTGCCGTCACACGGAAGATTGTAGCCTCTGGAGGATTGGCGACGGGCACGAACAGGAAAGTCCTGTCGTCGGTCCATTTGCCCATGCCTTTGATCTGCGGATTAAACTCTACCGGAAGAGTCTCCCGAGACGCAGGTTTGCCGATTGACTCCTCTTTAACCACTGGCTGAGAGAATACGATCTCGACGGGAGTCCTGCCCTTGATCAAACCTTCCGGGGTAAAGGAGAGGATGGTAAAATCGTCCTCGGCAAAAGCCTCGAACGCGCCTCCCACAGCCAACAGAAACACAAGAAGTAAAAGAAACACCCTTTTCATCTTATCCTCTCCCTTTCCGAGTGTTAATCCATGCAGAAAGACATGAACTATCCGGTGCTAGAAAAGCTCCGACTCAAGGTTCATCGTCCGAAACCACAGGCTATATAGCAGCCTGATTACTGGATCAAGCGCTTTGTCTAGCGGACACTTATGAAAAATTGTATCACAGGCTTGGCGTAGTGGGTTAAAAAAAGGCGGAGGCCCGTAAAACAGGCCTCCGCAAGCGGAAACTATCTCTCCACGATCTCCAGGTTGGTCAGCCACTTTCCGACCATTTCCTCGTAGTCTTCGGTGTAGTCGGCGGCGACCAGCACGTGAACGCGGAACAGCCACGGGTCGGTGAAGATAAAGAGGTCGACGCAGTCGCGCGTATCCTCGTTCTCGCCGGTCTGGTAGTCTGCCCCTGCCACCGGATAGGTGTAGAGCTCTGCGAGATTCTCGAGGTCGGATGAAATGTTGATGTCCGCCTCGTCGATGTCCTCGAAGGAGGCCACGAGCGCTGCCAGATTCTCGGGAGTGATGGGCTCGCCGTCGTCGTTCTCCGTCGGGAGCCTCTCGATGACGAGAGCCACCAGTCCGTCGTCGATAAGGCGCGTATAGGCGGCAACCCCCTCGTCGTTCATCTGGAAGTCCACGTCGATCGTGTTCTCAGGGAGGCCTTTTACTTCGATCCAGAGGCCCTCTATGTCGCCGTCCCCATCGTCGGCGGACAGCAGAGAGGCGGATGAGACCAGCAGTGCCAGAGCTGCGAACAGGATTACCGAGTTGGTCCAAAAGGAATTCTTTCTCATAATATTACCTCGCTTTGTTTTTTGGGTTTCTCCGTCCCTGCTGTCGGGCGGAGCCAGCTTTACATCGGGCGTATGAAACCAGTAGCTAATCGAAGTACTCGACTGCTGTCTTTATTATCGCCCACGTCTACTTGCCACCGAACTTGTGCGGTTTTACCAGAGCTGCGAACCTTTCGATCACATCCTTTTTGTCCTCGGCGTTGTAGATCTTGCCGCGCATGATTATTCTTCCGTCAGCGCCTCTTTCCGTCTCTTTCACCAGTGCGTATTTCGTCCTTTTTCATTTAACGGACGCTACGAAGTAAAAACTCGCCAGGATGTAGAACAGCGCCGAGGTAGCCAGGAAAGAGAAGGATATCAGCCACACAAGTCTGACGCCTGCCTGCGCACGCACCCTGTACCTTATGTGCGCCGATATCGCAACGAATGCTATAAACAGCAGTGCAGCCGCCCAGATTGACATGGTTTACCCTCCTCAGGGGTTGAAGTTTAGGGTTCCTACCGCATCGGTGTTGTTGTCTCCAACCTTTCTAAGCTTCATCTGGCGGAAACCGACCTCGACGCCTCCGTTGATCGGTGTATCCGGATGTCCGTCGAACGACTTGCTCGGATTGATTATGACATTTTTCAGATCGCCCGACCAGTAGACCTTCTTGCCGTTCTTCATCGTCCCCATGGCATAGAAACCGAACTCGTCCATCGTAAGCGACGATATCGCCGATCCAAGGTTGATCTCTCTCGACTGGCCCGCCTCCACCGGGTACCATCCGATCCTGCGGTCATCATCGTAGTCGAATCCGGCCCAGCAAAATGCGACGAAGATCTTGTGGGACCTGTTGTTATTCAGTGTGATCTTTATCCATGCCTCCGCGGGCTGAACAGAGCACGTGGCTGCCAAAAGCAGAGCAACTGCAATTACGTATTTTCTGAGATTGCCAGTCTGCATATTCTGCTCCCTCCTACCCCTGCGGCCTGATGTCGATTCTCACCGTGAACGCTCCAGCTCCCTGGGAGTAGCGACACTTGTAAAACGGCACGATCCTGAGGTTCTTGCCGTTGGCGGGCTTTTCCTTGAAGTCGAACTCGAATGCCTCATCGCTTATCCAGCGGTTTATCCTATCTCTTTCAAGGGTAGAGGAGTCCAGATAGGAGGTATTGCCCTTGAAGCAGGCGTAGTAGACCCCTTTCGACTCGTCGATGGCGCTTAGCCTTATGGTCCTGTCAGTCCCGCTTCCGACCTTGAACCATCCTTTTGTGGTCCACAGACCGGAAGTTTTGTCCAAGTAAAAAAAAGTCATGTTGACTTCGGTTCCCACGTTGTTGGTTACGATGATCTCAGCAGCATACGCACCCGCCGCGGTCAGCGCCAGCAACAGCAAAGCCGTCGAGATCAATCTTGTCGCACGTACTCTCATCTTTTTTCCCTCCTTAAAGTTTTGAATCGGATGCTTCGTTTTTAGCTCCCGCCCTTTGTCCTGTTCACCGACAAAAGATCCATGAAATCGCACGCCGAGATGACGACTCTGGGAGAAGTCCCGCCGAAAAGGATAAAATCTCCGTCGGTGTGAGCCGTGGAGAAGAGCTCCGAATCCTTTAATTCGCCGAACCTCATCGTGTTCAGGCGCGACGAAAAGTCGAACTCGATACTGGCGTCGGTCCCGGTGTTGACCTTGAGCCTGAAACCCGGCAGCGCCTTCACGCTTTTGAAAAAACCGCCTTTTTTGTTCATAAAACCACGCCCCTGTCGGCTATAAATCATCATGTCGGTGTCGCAGCTACGAGGCATCCCAAGGTGTGCTTTCGAGGTCCTTCCCACCCTTTGGGCCGGATGCTTCACCATCGCTGCGAGTATAGCGACTCACAGGAAACAGCCCCTGAGCTAATAAATACGCACCAGGTTGCGTAGCTGTCTCTAAAAATCAATCCTCGCCAGGTCGTTTCTCGAGCGGATCCTCAGCTTTGCGAAGACCTTTTTAAGAGCGGACTTGATGGTATTCTCCGAGACGAACAGGCGCGCCGCTATTTCGCGCGTCCTCAACCCCTCTTTTGCGAGAAGCGCTATCTCTCTCTCTCTCGCCGTCAGCCCTCCTCTTTGTGGCTTATGGTGGGCTCGTACAGCTGCCGCGCCCCTGTTCCACCTCCTACAAATGTCGATAAGGGCGTTGATTTCGTCCTCTTTGTAGAGGTGTTTTACCTTTTCAAGAAGCGGAATCATCGCTGCGTCCATCTCGGCGAAGGGCAAGTAAACCCGGTCCGGCAGCGCAATATCAAGAGAGGCTCTCAGGTGTTCCATGGACTCCTCATCCTTCCCTTCCGCTAACTTGGCCGCCGCAATAAAGAGCAGGCGGTAGAGTCTCGGTAGGAGAAAGAGTGCCGCTCCCTGCACATTCATCATCGGTTCGGTAAGGCCGTACAGCTCGGGGAAACGCTTCTCGAGCAGCAGCGCCCTTGCGTAGATCAGCATGCCGCACGGCTGTCCCTGAACGTAAAGAACCCTTCTTACTCCGTCCGTGTCCCTTAACCAGTCCGGCAGATCGTCGGCATTCCCGACTGAAAGCCCCAGAGTCGCGAGGCAGAGGTCGATCATGCGGATGATGGATCGTTCAGATGACTCGCGCCTGTACCTTTTTATACTCTCAAGTGTCGTCTCGAACGCTGTCGCGTCACCGCTCAACAGCTTCAGGCGAGCCAGAACAAGCTCGGCGCAGAGAGCGATGCTTGTCTGTCCTGCGTTCCTTGCCGTGTAAAGTGCTCTGTAGGCCTCCGCCTCGGCTTTGTCCTCTTCTCCTCTAAGAAGATACGCCTCGGCGCGCATTACATAATCTGCACCTGCGCCATGTCCGCCGGATAGCTCAAGATACACCGGGAGACACTCCTCCATCCGCGCTATCTCCTGATCCAGCTCTCCGCTTCTTCGCCAGTACAGGCAGAGCACCGACGCTACCCCGAACGTCCACGGGGTGGTGCCGAATACGACCGTTTTCGACTTACCGCCGTCCCCTGCGGACAGCAGATGACGCAAGGCCTCCCGATGACGATTGCTCATCCTCTGTATGTCGTTGAACTCGGTGAAGGAGAGTAGCAGGGCCGTCTCACCCCTTAGCCTTGCGATCTCCTCCTCAGTCATGTCGGGAGGGGGAGAGATTTGAAGTGTCTCCAGCAGAGAGAGACACCGCGAGAACATCAACGAGTTGCCCGTCTTCATGAACTGAAAGGCGAAGACAAGGAGAGCGAACGGATGCCTGAACAGGGTCTCCTCGGGGCAGCCTCTGATGATCTTCTCAAGCAGAAGGGGCATCTCTTTTTCCTTCTGATCGTTGAGATACCTGCTGGTCATGGGAAGAGATAGGGCCTCCTCGTAATACCCGGAATCCGCGAACATCTCAGCAGCCCTCAGATAGTCCCCGCCCTTCGCGCACGCCGTGCCTGCTCTGCGTTTCATACGGGCTATGTACTCGGGGGAGCGGTTCTGGAAGCGCTGCTCCAGATAGCCGCTCAGAATGCCGTGAATGGAGAAGACGTCCTTATCCGCCACATACTGAATGAAAAAACCGTCCCTGATTATCCTTTGAAGTGCCTCGTGTAGCTCCGCTGCACCGCTCATGATCGCCGCCTGTTCTATGGTGAAGGAATCAAGCAGAGACAGGGAGGCAAGAAAGTCTCTCTCCTGCTCATCGAGCCTGTTCCACACGGCCGTCCCGACTAGGGAGTCCATATCGCGAGCGTCTGCCAGGGCACCGGTCTCCATGTAGACGGAGGCCTGCAACAGAATGGCCGAGATCCACCCCTCGGTTACGCTCTGGACCCTGTCGAGCTCGTGCTCCGACATCTTTGCGCCCCTGAGGCGGCAGAGGCGGGCGGTGCTCTCACGGTCGAAGAAGAAATCCTTCGTCCGGAGCCTTAGCAGTCCGGTCTGTTCGGGGCGCTCCGGCATGGGGAGGGGTTGAGTGACGAAGAGCACGTGCAGGTTCTCCCGTGTGTGAGCGGCGAATGCGTGGGGCAGGCATCCGGCCAGTTCGTTGTCAAAGAGCTGAAAGTTGTCCATTATAAGAAAGGTCTCGCCTTCGCACCGGCAGCTTCTCATGATCTCTGCCACCCTGGATATATCGTCCTCGGAGTGCGGATAGCAGCTTCTCAGTTCTGTTGCGGTCTCAAGGTCCACTCCGTCGAAGAGACGGCAGATCCTCTCCCAGGTCTTCTGCGGCTGCTCGCCAAAACAGGTATACCAGCTTTGTCTTGCGTCTCCGCCACTTCTGCTCAGGAACTCCCTTACCGCAGTGGTCTTTCCGAAGCCCGAGGGGGCCTCCACGACAGCGGCTGCATAGCACGAGACACTGGCCAGCCTGTTCATCAGCCTGTCGGGGAAGAAGTATTGTTGTGCGCGGAGGCCCTGTCTCACGTTACTTAACCGGCGGCGGGCGCAGGAATGCGAAGCTCGCGCTCCTTTATCCTGTCCTCATTCTTCCAGTCTTTTTGCGACTTGACCGATATCTCCGTGATGACGATCTCGTCATCATCCGCAGAGACATCGTAGAGCACGAAGTTCTTGGTGTCAGTCGCCTCCTTCAGGACGAAACTCTCGTCAAGCGCCGAGTCGTACAGCACCACGGAGAACCTGAACCCGTACGAGCGGCCAGGGTAGAGCCCTTCCTCTCTAATGTCGTCTATCCTGGTGAAAACCAGTCTCATGCCGTCCGAAAGCCACATGGCGCTTCCCCTCAGACAGGAGAACTCCGCCGTCTTCTCCATTCCCTCCGAGTAGATCTCGAGGAACAGGTCCGGTCTCGTGCCCCCTCTGATAATCGCCAGGCGATCCTGCGCGGGGCTCCAGATGACCTCCGGGTACTCGAACACGCTGTCCAGCGGGATGAAGCCCAATGCCCCCCCCCCTTCAACCCCGAAGAACCAGATGCCGGTCTCCTCCTCGTGGATGGAGTCCGATACATCCGGACCGATCACCGCCCAGTAGGCCAGCTCGTTGTCGAGCCAGTCGGGGGTATCGTAGACCTCGCAGTCTAGCGCCTCGTCGTCGAGGAAGAGCTTCCCGTCCCTGATAGAGAAGGCCTCGGTGCGGATACCGTTCCCCGCCCCGTCATCCTGACAGGAGGCGAGTCTGAGGGTGTCCTCCATGACGGCCGCGATCTCCTCGAAGCGTTCCTGCTCTTCGACCGGGTAGACCAGAATGAACGAGGCCCAGCTCTCCTCATCGACGCGGCCGAACTCGTGGAAGTGCCGCTCCTTGCCGTTCTTGCCGCCGTCGTCGCTGTAGACTATCCTGTACCAGTCGGAGTCGAACTCGTCCGAGTCGGAGACCAGATGTGACACCTGCTCCAGCCTACTGGCCAAAATATCCTCCGCTGTCTCGCCGAGTACGTTGTACCCCCCCGAGAGGGTGAGCTCGTAGCCGCCGCGGGCGCTCATCCACACGCCGTCGCCGTTGTCGGGCTCCTTCGTCCTGGTGTAGATCTCCGGGTACTGGACTGAGTAGCCGAACCTGCCGTTCTCGTAGTCTGCCCACTCCTCATCGGCGGTTGCGGCCGGCACGATCAAGCACACAGCAAGCAGTACGACCGTCATAACCTGCAGCCATCGTTTCATATTTCCTCGCTCCTTGCTTGTTATGCGTTTTTGAGAGCGCCGTCGAGCCTCGGGCTGGCGGCGCTCCTCATCCTTTGCTCCCTATCTGTCGCCTGTAAGACTATCTATCGCTTTGTTCAGACTGCGAAGGAGCTTTCGATCCGCCGCTCCCGTCTCGAATAGCAGGTCGGCTCCTCCCTCCGAGTCTATGTGAAGCTGGATGGACTTGATCTCCTGCAGTGCGCTTGCCAGCACGCTCAGGCCGAAATCGTCAATGAGCACGGCGAGGTCGTCCGAGGCAATGCCTACGTCCTCGAACGCCTGGATGCTGTCGGGACTGAGTATCTGCAGCAGTGCCGACCACAGCGACTCCATATCCAGCTTCGCCAGGAAGAGCGCCTCCTGCTCGTCCAGCTCTATGCCAGGGGCAGTCTCCAGCTCCTCCTCGTCGAGCACGCCCAGCATCAGCACGCCCTTTTTAAGCCCGACGAAGAGCGGGAAGGGGACATCCTCGCTGTACTCTTCGTTTATCCCGTAGAAGAAGTCCCACCCCTTGCGCTTGCTCTCCTCGAAAAACGGAGACATCTCAAGCAGGTCCTTGATCAGCGGTGCTAAGCCCTTCATCTTTTTGGACTCGCCCGAGACGAATACGTATCCGCCAGGCAGAGGTTCGTCCCCTACGGCACCCTGACCTCCGAACACTGCGCCGAAGTGACGCACGGCGTCGACTATGCTGCCGAGCTCTATCCCCTGGGACTCCAGGGCGTCTATCAGCTCTTCCATATCCTCTTCATCCGTGTCTGTGATCACCTGAAGCAGCTCCAGAGCCGTATCCTCGGTCAGAGAGAGTGTACCGATCGCGCTGAAGAATGGATTCCCGCCACCGAAGCCGAGCCCCAAGGCGTTCATGGGAGTAGCCTCCGCGTCATCATCCGTGCCAAGCAGGACCTCGAACAGGTTGTGGTGAATCGAGATGGCGACTCCGTCCTCCGGGAGGTTCAGGGAGAGCGCGAGCGCCAGGGGTCCCCGGGGTTCAAAGGGCATCCCGAACTCCTCGATCAACGCCTCGGTCAAAGTACCATCGTCGTCATCGGCCACCAGCAGGAAGTTGTCTTCCTCCTCGAAGCCCTCTATCTCCAGATGGTCTCCATTGTCCAGAGCGTCTCTCGCCATCTCGATCTGCTCTGGCGAGGAGCCTATCAGGATAAACGGCTCTGTAGCTCCTTCATGCACGGAGATGAGAAACTCCCAGTCGCCCAGCAGGTCGTACAGAATACCGTAGGCGTTGGTCTCGATCTCGTAGATGCCGTCCTCCATCTGCCGCGCCGAGAAGCTGTACTTCTCGCGGAGGGCCTCGTCGTCCGGCT
>JBAYOX010000057.1:0-8901 GCA_041678025.1 Aminobacteriaceae bacterium | reverse complement strand
GAGCTCGGTGATGATGTGCTTGACGGACTCGACCTCTGAGTAGGAGAGCGCGCGCATCGCCATCTGGACTATCAGGCGCTCACGAGCTCGCTCCTCGATGCTCTTGGTCCTCTCGTGCAGTATTTCGATGCCTACCAGTGTGGCGAGATACTCGGCCAGGACAAGGTCGCGGATGGTGAATCTGTCGAAGAAGCGGACGAAGAAGAGTGTGCCTAGACGTTCGGCCGCACCGTAAATGGGTATGTAGACCATGTGCTTTACCGGCGTGTCGCCGCTGTCGTCGTCAAACAGGTATCCGTCGGTCTCGCTGTAGGAGGTCTCCCTGATCTGGTTCATCTTCTCGACGAAGTGCTCGGGCATGTACCCCTTCTCGATGTAGTTCGAAAGCTCCTCCGAGTGGTACTCCGATACCCACGAGTGCCCCAGAAGCATGCCCTCCCTGTTGATCAGGTAGACATTCGCGGTGGAGAACTCACCCAGCAGCTTCGCCAGTCTGTTGAAGTCGGGGCGAGTGCCCTCGCGACGGCTCTGCAGTGCGCGTCCGACCTGTCTGGTCTTCTCGAGCAGATCCTTCAATCCGGGATCCTCGTCTTCCATGTGGGGGAATACTTCCTTGCTGGTGCGCTCGTTCTTCTTGCTTGCGGTGGTGCTCTTCTTCTTTACTGCCATATTCAATCCCTCCCGAATGCTTTCATCAATGTTCGCCATAATAGATCACAGAAGATATCTTCTGATGTCCCCGTCCGATACTAGGGGCGCAAGGCGCTCCCTTACGAACTCCGCGTTTATAGGGTACTTCCTGGTGCCGCTCTCGGGCGCCTCGAAGCTAACCTCCTCAAGAAGCTGTTCAATCATGGTGTGAAGCCTGCGCGCTCCGATGTTCTCCATTTCGGCATTCATCCTCTCGGCCAGAAGGGCGATCTCGGCGACTGCGTCCTCCTGGAACTCGAGCTCCACCCCTTCGGCACCTAGAAGGGCCGTGTACTGCGACAGCAGGCTGTTCTCCGGTTCGACCAGTATTCTGGCCAGGTCATCCCTTGTCAGGGGCTTCAGCTCAACCCTGATCGGAAACCTGCCCTGCAGCTCCGGGACCAGGTCGGAGGGCTTCACGCTCGAAAAGGCTCCGGCTGTTATGAATAGGACGTGGTCGGTGTTGAGCGTTCCGTATTTGGTCGGCACGGGCGAGCCCTCGACTATCGGGAGCAGGTCCCTCTGGACACCCTCTCTGCTGACGTCCGGTCCGGCACCGCCGCCACCGCGGGAGGCCACCTTGTCTATCTCGTCGATGAAGACGATACCCTCCTCGGCGGCCTTCTCAAGGGCCTCGCGGACGACCGCCTCCATGTCGACAAGCTTCTCAGCCTCCTCGGCCTGGAGAAGCCTCCTGGCCTCCGAGACCTTTACCCTGCGCCTCTTTGTCCTCTTGGGGAGCAGTCCTCCAAGCATGTCGCTTATGTTTATACCCATCGAGTCCATGCCCGCACCACCCAGAACCGGGATGCCTACGGACTGGCTCTCCACAACGTCAATCTCCACCTCGCGCTCATCTAGCTTCCCCTCGTCGAGAAGGGCGAGCAGCTTCCTTCTGGTGGATTCTCTCATCCGCTCCTCCTCCGGAGGCTGCTGAGGCTCGCTCTCCCGCTCGCCGCCGAAGATTCTCATTATGTCGGGCATGGCGCTCTTCTTCTCGGAGCCGGGTAGCAGCGCGTCCGCCAGTCTCTGCTCGGCCCTCTCGGCCGCTGGCGCCTGTACCTCCTCGATCTTCCGGCTCTTTACCATGGCCACCGCCGTCTCTGCCAGATCCCTGATGATGGACTCTACATCGCGCCCCACGTAGCCGACCTCGGTGAACTTTGTGGCCTCCACCTTCACGAAGGGGGCCTTGACCAGATCAGCGAGCCTGCGGGCGATCTCGGTCTTGCCAACACCGGTGGGGCCGGCCATCAGGATGTTCTTCGGCGCTATCTCGCGGGCGATCTCCTGCGGCAGTCTCCTTCTGCGTATGCGATTCCGCAGGGCTATTGCAACGGATTTCTTGGCCTTCTCCTGCCCGACTATATACCTGTCCAGGTACTCCACTATCCGGCGCGGAGTGAGCTCCGTATCCAGACGATCTCCGTTCATTCCCCGATTGCCTCCACAGTCACGATGTTGTCCGTGTATATGCATATCTCGGACGCTATCTCTATCGCTCGCCTGGCAATCCTGGACGGGGGCCAGTCCGATGTCTCCAGAAGCGCCATTCCGGCCGCCTGCGCGAAGCCTGACCCGGAGCCTATCGCTGCGATGTCGTTCTCGGGCTCTATGATGTCGCCCGAGCCGGACAGGAGCAACGACAGCTTCGAGTCCGCCACTATCATCAGCGCCTCCAGCCTGCGCAGTGCCTTGTCCGTGCGCCACTCCTTCACCATGGCCACAGCGGAGCGCATGAGATCGCCAGTGTTCTCCTCAAGCCTGCTTTCGAAACGCTCGAGCAGTGTCATCGCGTCGGCGGTGCTCCCGGCGAACCCGGCGATCACCGCGCCCTTGTACAGTCTGCGCACCTTCCTGGCACCGGACTTTACTATCTGGTTCCCCATCGTTATCTGGCCGTCGCCAGCCAGGGCCACCTGCTCCCCGCGCCTAACGCAGACCACGGTAGTTCCTCTAAACAAGTTCGTCCTCTCCTTTTGCGCGCGGATGTGCGACTATGTAGCTCTCCCGAAGGTGCTCCGCGCCAACCGCGATGTAGCGTTGTGTTGTGAGCATGCTCTCGTGGCCCAGCAGCCCCTTGACCGCAACAATCGAGGCCCCTCCCTCAAGAAGGTGTGTGGCGAAGCTGTGACGCAGAGTATGGGGTGTGACCTCGCTGAGGCCAACCCTCTCGGCCGCCTTGGTCACCACTCTGTGAACAGTTCGGACGGTCAGCGGCCTTTCTTTCGTCCCTGGAAAGAGATAGAGAGATGAGGAGGGAACAAGCTTCCGCCACTCAACGACCGCCTCCAGGGCGCATCTTCCGTAGGGGACGATGCGCTCCTTCCGCCCCTTGCCGAAGACGCGAAGCATCCTCTCCTCGACCGGCTCCATGTCCTCCCATCTGAGCGAGACCAGCTCGGCGATACGCAGTCCGCAGCCGTAGAGGATCTCCAGGATAGCCCTGTCTCTGATCAGGGTCTTTCCCTCCGGCCCCTGCTCCACCAGCCGCTCGGCGTCCTCGCGAGAGAGAGCGCGCGGCAGCAGTTTAGGCATCCTCGGGCCCTTTATACCCTTGGCTGCGTCCGTCCTGACGAGGCCGCGTACCTTGAGAAACGCCGACCAGCTCCTGACTGCGGAGAGTTTCCTGGCTACGGTGGTCTTCGAGTATCCGAAGCCGATCATCTCACGGACGAAGGAGCGGATGGCGCGTGCGTCGACGTCCTGCACTCCATCCACCCCCTGAAGGGTCATAAACTCGGCGAACTGGGCTAGATCCACCGCGTAGTTCGTCACCGTGTGGGCAGAACTCTCCTTTTCAAGGCGCAGAAAACCAAGAAATGCATCTATGCTTGAGCTTATGTTCTCCAACATAGAGGCATTTTATCATGTTTTCTAGATACTCGCTATTTTTCTAAAGAGTCTATTTGATCCCGGCGGCAGCGCCTGAACGCGCTTGTTTAGCTGGTTTGCTAATGATAAGGTACTCTGGGCGGTTCTATAATTCCAAGATAATTATGAGAAAAACTAAAAAACGGCCTATTGCCCCTTTACCACGGGGAGGTCTCTGTCAAGCGTCTCCAGCATAGTGCCAAGAGAGCTAGCGGCCGCTGCAGCGACCATCTCGCACCGCCTTGCCTTGTCGCGTATTCTGCCCTCCGGCCGAGGCATTACCCCAAGGTTCATGTTCATGGGCTGAAAACGGCTCGGGTCGGCGTCCGATAGGTAGTGCAGCAGCGATCCAATCGCCGTCTCCCTGGGCCAGTCCGGGAAGAGGACTCCCAGCGCGAGAGCCGCCGCGTTGAGGGCCGCGACGCACCCCATGGCGGTACTCTCGACATACCCCTCAACCCCGGTTATTTGACCCGCAAGGAATAGGTCGTCTCTCCCTCCGCGAAACCTCAGGCGACAGTCAAGCACCGCCGGGGCGTTGACGTAGATGTTCCGGTGCATGACCCCGAGTCGCGCAAACTCAGCGTTTTCCAGCCCCGGAATCATTCGGAAGACCCTCTCCTGCTCCCCCCACCTCAGGTTTGTCTGGAAGCCGACGAGATTGTACAGGGTGCCCTCGCGGTTGTCCTGGCGTAGTTGGACCATGGCCCAGGCCTCTTTGCCCGTGCCCGGCAGGGGAAGGCCAACGGGGCGCAGCGGACCGAAGCGAAGGGTGTCTATGCCGCGAGACGCCATTATCTCGACAGGCAGGCACCCCTCGAAGAAGGAGGGGGAGTCCTCGAAGTCGTGAGGCTTGGCTCGTTCAGCCGAGACCAGGGCGCGCCAGAAGGCCTCGTACTCCTCGCGGTTGAACGGGCAGTTTATGTAGTCGTCCTGCTGACCCCATCGCCCGGCGCGAAATGCAGCGGACATGTCTATGGATTCGGCGGTTACCACCGGGGCCACTGCGTCGAAGAAGGCCAGGTGGTCGGCACCCGCAAGTCTCTTGAGCTCTTCCGCTAGAGGGGGCGAGGTCAGGGGACCGCTGGCGATTATCGCGGGCCCTTCCGGTGCGGAGGCAAGCTCTCTGCGTATTATCCTGACGCCCGGCGTTGCCTGGAGCCTGGCGGTCACTTTTTCCGAGAATCGGTCGCGGTCGACCGCCAGCGCCTTGCCGGCCGGGACGCGGGACTCGTCGGCACAGGATATTATCAGGCTGTCAAGCCTTCGGAGCTCGTCCTTCAGTATCCCCGCCGGGCTGGACGGCCCGTCGGCTCCGAGGGAGTTGCTGCATACAATCTCGGCGAGCAGGCCTGTCGTGTGGGCTGGGGTGGTCCTGTCCGGGCGCATCTCGAAGAGGTCGACCGAAATACCGCGCCGCGCGAGCTGCCAAGCGGCCTCAGACCCTGCGAGTCCGCCACCGACGATCGACACCCGGCTACTCATCACCGCCTGCCTTCTCCCTGGGGCGTGTGAAGCCGCACTTCAGGCACTCCTCTGTCTTCGTCCCTTTCATGAATAGCTGACCGCCGCACTGGGGGCATTTTTCGCCCGAAGGCGGACCCCATGAGACGAAGTCGCAGTCGGGGTAGCGGGAACAGCCGTAGAAGGGCTTCCCCTTGCGGCTCTTGCGCTTCACTACGTCCCCCTCGCCGCACTTGGGGCAGATGGCTCCTGTCTTGGTCAGGATGGGCTTTGTAAATCTGCAATCAGGGTAGCCGGTGCAGGCTATGAACTCTCCGAAGCGGCCGTTCTTGATCACCAGAGGCTTTCCGCACTCGGGACAGTCCTCCCCCGTGGGTTCGGGCGGCGGCAGCTTCTCCGCCGGGGCCTGATCGGCCTCCTGCATCGCGCTGGTGAACGCACTCCACATCCCCTCAAGGACGCCCACGCCGGAGGCCTTGCTCTCCTCTATGTCGTCAAGCTTCTCCTCCATTCCTGCGGTGAACCTGGTGTCCACAATGGCCGAGGAGCTCTTCTCGTCGAAGTACTTTCTGAGGAAGGAGTCGACCGTCATGCCTAGACCGGTCGGTTGAATGCGCCTGTCGTCGTTTCGCACCGTGTAGCCGCGATCGTACAGGGTCTCGACTATGGTGGCGTAGGTGGATGGGCGTCCCACTCCCTCGTCCTCCAGAACCTTGATGAGGCTGGCCTCCGAGTAGCGTGCAGGGGGGCGGGTGAACTTTTGCTCCCTCTCGATGTTCTCTACGTCAAGCCCGTCGCCCGCAGTGGCCGGGGCGATCCCCTCCCCCTTCAGGTCTATCGGCCAGACGGCGCTCCAACCGGGGAATACGAGCGATTCGCCGAGTTGCCTCATGCCCGCCCTTCCGGCCTCGGCCGTCAGAGTCGCATTGGCCACTCTTGCCCTGGTCATCTGCGAGGCTACGAACCTGCGCCAAATAAGCGAGTAGACCTTCATCTGGTCGCCGGAGAGGACCCCTTCAAGGCTCTGCGGAGTGATCTCCACGTCGGTGGGGCGTATCGCCTCGTGCGCGTCCTGCGACCTTCCCTTCGAAACGTACTGGTTAGCCTTCGACGGAAGATAGGTCGCGCCGTGAGAAGAGGATATGTAGCCTCTGCACTTCTCTATCGCGTCGGGGGCTATTCTGAGGCTGTCGGTGCGCATGTAGGTGATGAGGCCGGTTGGTCCCCTGTCGGGGATCGAGACTCCCTCGAAGAGCTCCTGCGCCACTCTCATCGTCCTGCGCGGCGACATGCTGTTCCTTCGGGCGGACTCCTGCTGCAGGGTGCTGGTCTTGAAGGGGGCGGGCGCTTCGCGAGCTGTCTCCCGTACTTTGAAGTCGGTCACGGCGAGGGCCGAGTTGCGTATCTCATCGATAATCTCGTCGGCGAACTCTCCGGAGTCGATCAGCAGGGACTTGCCCTCTTTCCAGAGGCTTTTTCCGTCGAAGGAATCTACCTTCAATGTGTAGCTTCTGCCATCGGCGGCCTTGGCGAGTACCACGATGTTCCAGTACTCCTTCGGGACAAAGCCCTCAATCTCACGCTCCCTGTAACAGACTAGGGCCAGAGCTACCGACTGGACCCTTCCGGCTGAGAGCCCCCTGCGGATCTTCTTCCACAGTAGCGGGCTGAGGGTGTACCCCACCAGACGGTCGAGGATGCGGCGCGTCTGCTGCGCCTCGACCTTGTTCATGTCGACCGGCTCCGGGTGATCTAGGGCTTGTTTGACGGCGGAGGGCGTTATCTCGTAGATCCTCACCCGGCACTTTGACTCGGGCGGAACGTCCAGCAACTCCGTGAGGTGCCAGGCTATCGCCTCGCCCTCGCGGTCCGGGTCGGAAGCAAGCAGTACCTGCGAGGCCTGTTTGGCCGAGGCCACTAGCTCGTTCTTCAGCTTTGCCTTGCCTTTTACGAGGATATACTCGGGGGTGAAGCCGTTCTCGATGTCTATGCCCAGGCGGCTCTTCGGCAGATCACGGATGTGTCCGACGCTCGACTTTACAACGTATTTCGAGCCGAGGATCTTTGTCAGAGTCTTGGCCTTAGTTGGAGACTCGACTATTACAAGCTTCTTCCCGGAGTCTGCGGCCAGGGCCCTTTTTGCAGCTGCAGAGCTCGTTCTCGAACCTGCAGGCGCGCTCTTCTTCGTCTCCTCCGCGACCGGGGCGTCCTTTTTTTTACGCGGCATCTGACCTTCCTCAGCAGAGGGTGCAGCTGGCGGGATACAGCCTCTCAGACGCCGTCTCGGGGATCTCAAAAGAGCAGTCGTCAAGCAGAGCGTCGACAAGGCAATCAAACAGAGGCGCGTCCACCGCCGAGTTCTTCAGTCGAGCGAGGGAGACAGCCTCTATAATCGCCCGCTCGGTTACCTCAAGCGGAATCTCCTCCGTTATCAGGTAGCGGTAGACAGTGGACTGTGCGTCCGGCGACAGATACCTTCGCTCGAGGTCGTGCAACACTCTTTTGAATCCGCTCGGCGACAGGGTACGACAGCCGGGCCTGGATGAATTAATTTTCGTGGACAACAGGTTCAATCCTTTCCCGATTCGGTTTTGATTTATTTCGGGACTGCGCTCCATCGGCCCGGTCCCGTTGCAAAAACATGCCCCGCTGCCATCAGTGCGGCGAGGCTTGAAAAAACGTCGGCGGGAGCCATTTTACCTTCAACAGCCAGGTTGTCAACAGTGCGCTCCCCCGATTTTTCCAAAAGGCAAAGAATTCTTTGTTCTTTTTCGGATAAGACGACCGTACTCCTGTCACTTGACGATTCACCGCCGAACAGGGAGAGTTGGCGGTTGAACGTCAACGATATGAACTCCGGTATGGAGACAAGCGGTATGGCCCCGTCGTATATGAGGCGGTTCGACCCCTCGCAGACCCCTTCGTTTATCCTGCCGGGCACGGCCCATACCTCGCGCCCGGCCTCAAGAGCTAGGCGGGCTGTGATCATGGCACCGCTCTTAACCGGTGCCTCCACCACCACCAGAGGGCTGGCGAGCGATGCGATTATCCTGTTCCTCTCGGGAAACTGCCACTGTTTTGGCCCGGAGCCTAGCGGGTACTCTGATAGCAGTGTCCCCTCACCACCTGATAGCCTGTCGAAGAGCGGCTTGTGGCCTCGCGGGTAGGCGACGTCCACTCCGGTACCGAGCACGGCCACACTCGCCCCCTTGGAGGAGAGGCACCCCTCGTGGGCGGCCTTGTCTATGCCTGCAGCCCCTCCGCTGACGACTGTTCCGCCCGCCTCGGCCACGGCGCGACCAACTTCGAAGGCGGCGCGTGCACCGTACTGGGAGCAACGTCTGGTCCCGACGATAGATACGAACGGACCCCGCATCGGCCATTCGCCCGCTACGTACATCAGCCGTGGAGAGTCGGTCTGTTCAGAGAGGTCTTTTGGCCATGAGCCGTCGCGAAAGGTGACAAGGCGCACACCCAACCTGTCAGCCCGCTCCATCTCCTGATCGGCCCATGAGGAATCCAACAGGGACTGGAGCGAGTCGACCACGGCCTGCGAACAGCCGAGGCGTCTCCACAGAGAAGGCCCCTCCTGCCAGAGAGCCTCGGGCGGCAAACCCTCCGACTCGAAGGCGCTCCACAGGCGCGATACACATGCACCGGAGCCGGCGATAAGCAGAAGTGCCCGAAGCAGATGGCTCAATTGAATACACCTCCGTCACGGTAGGCGAGGGCCTCTCCGACGTGCTGGACCTCGACCTGCTCGCTTCCTGCCAGGTCCGCTATTGTGCGCGCCACCTTCAGCACTCGACTGATACCCCTGCCGGACAGTCGAAGGCTTCCTGCCATCGACGACAGGAAGGGTCGCACCTCGGG
>JBAYOX010000056.1:0-8911 GCA_041678025.1 Aminobacteriaceae bacterium | reverse complement strand
GATGGAACGTATCGCGCTCTCCTCCGGCAGTCCGCTGTATGGTCGCCGAACCGGGCAGTACTTCCTGCAGCCGCTCTCTTTCGCCGAATCCAGCCGTTTTCTGCCGCTCATGAGCGTGACGGACAGAATTCAGACCTACTCCGTCACAGGGGGGATTCCACTATATCTGAACCAATTCGCCACGGCGCCGACCTTCCGGCAGGGGCTTATTGAAGGCGTCTTCTCGCCCGGCGAATTTCTGGCCGAGGAGGGGCGCTTTCTCGTCCTTGAGGAGTTCAAGCGCGATCCCTCCACCTACTTCGCCATTCTCCATGCGGTGGCCGCAGGACGCACCCGGCCATCGGAAATCGCCACAGTGGCGGGGGTGCCCTACAACAGCCTCGGGACCTACCTGGCATCTCTTCTTGAGATGAACCTCATCGTAAAGGAGTACCCCTTCGCGCTGAAAAAGCCTAAGAGGACACCCCTCTATTTCATCGACGACGACTATCTGCGCTTCTACTTCCGGTACCTGCACGGCCGTCTGGATATGATCTATAGGGAACGGGGAGAGGAGATGCTGGAGATGATCGTCCCCTCTCTTCCGATGCATGTCTCGATTACGTTCGAGAAGATATGCCGTCAAGCCCTGGAGGCGTGGCGTTCTCCGCAGGCGCTCGGCCGTTGGTGGGATTCGGAGGACGAGCTGGACATCGTAGCGATCGCGGATAATACGCTTTTAACCTGCGAGTGCAAGTGGACGGGGAACCCTATGGGACGCCGGGAACTGGCCGAGCTGCATAGAAGAACGGGAAAGGTGATGCGCGCACTCGGCGGCGGCGATTTCGAGACGGAGCACTATCTCTTCTCGAAGTCCTCGTTCAAAGGACTGGAAGATGGAAAGGGACTGCACCTGATCAATCCGGAGAGGCTGGAGCATGAGGACGAAAGGCAGAGGTCCAGGAGATAGCGAAATACTACTCCTGTAGGAGGGCCAAAGTTCTTTCTTACTCTATAAAGGCAGGTGAAAACTATGAATCTACCGAAGTACTACAAATATCCGGCCATCTTTTCTCCGGATGGCGACGGCTGGACCGTCAGATTCCCGGACCTTGACAACTGCTTTACCTCGGCAGATTCCATGGAAGAGTCTATTGTCGAAGCCCAGGCCGTCCTCGAAGACTGCATGTACTTCCGGGAGAAACAGAATGACGAGATTCCACAGCCTACCCCTTTTGAGAGTATCACCCTTGAAAAAGGGAGCTTCATTCAGGCAGTCGTTGCGGTAATGCCTCCGGTGCGGCGCGCATGGAGCAGAAAGGCTGTCAAAAAGACTCTTACCATCCCCGCATGGATGGAAGAGGAGCTCAGAAAACATGAGGGCATAAATATTTTCTCCATCCTCCAGGAGGCTCTGAAAGAACGGCTGGACATCAAGGAACCGGCATCATTGGGGTTTTATTAAGCTGGATGGCGATATAGTCCACGGCCTCGTTCAGATCGTCCTCGAATAGTGGGAGGAAACGCAGCTTATATCGCTTTGTGTCCATTCACGCGCTTCCTCACCTTCCCGAATACTTCATCCTCCGTATAACGGGCGCCATCCGTAGCGGCGGCCTTATCCGCCTCATCCAGCATTATCTCGATCTCGTCCGTCAGCATAGATGAGGAGGGATCTTTAGGACATGTCCGGCCCTGACTCTCGGTTTCTGGTAATGCCATTATAAAATTGGACTTCGTGAACAAGTCACGAGCCCCTAATAAGCTTCTGTTTTCTGGCCATCTCATCGTTGAGAACTACAACATCCTCCGGATGAAAATTCCAGATTCTAGCGGTGCTTTTGAATGTTTTTTGAAGCGCGTCGCTGATAGGTTCCAGCCATTCTTTCTTATGTCCGCGAAGAACAAGAATAAGCTTAATGCTGATAGATGAGTAGTTCTGGGTTAGAAAGCTCATCGGAAGATCGTTATGTGAAGGGTGCCGCCCTAGGAAAGCTGCGATTATCAAGATAAGGCTGCTGGCGAGTTTTGCGTTGATTCCTTGGATAAAAGTTCCGAAATCTTCTTTATTCCCTGGTCGGGGGGCGGAAGATTTGGCTTCGACAATCCAGAGAGAAGGGGCTGTGGATGATGATTCAAAACGGTGCAGAAGGAGAAACTCCGCTGTAGGGACACTCCCTTCTCCTCGATTGACATGACTGTAAAGGCGGCTGTTTTCAATATGGAAGACGGTCTCTTTCTGAAAAGGGCCAAAGAGCATTCCGGACTCTTCGATTTCTATAGTTTGCCGCTGACTCATTGGAGACTCAGCTCGATCTGTTCTTCATAAAGACGGATCGATTCGTCCACGATAGGGTTATCGGGCATCCCGTCGATAAGATCTCCTGCTGTCCATTCACCCTGGTTTGCCGATAAAACTGGAATGGAGAGCCGCTTTTTTCGGCTGATTAAAAGCAGTTTCTTCAGCACGAAATAGGAGTGTGTCGCCATGAAAAACTGAATATCTTTTTCGGCCAACAAAGCCAGAATATCCAAGAAAGCCGAAATAGCTTTCGGATGCAAGGCGGCCTCTACTTCGTCGATAAACACAATCGACTGAGGGGACAGATAGCGGTTACCAAGCAAAGTGTCCAGAATAGCGAGTTTTTTCACGCCCTCGGCAGTGATTCCCGGAGCATACTTCTCGTTCCCCTTCTTGAAATTCCAGCGATGATCGGATTCATCGTACTCCATCCTGCCACCCAGCAGTTCTCGCAAGTTTTCGCGCGACTGAGCAAACTCCGGGAAATTTTTCCCCTTCGTCGGGCGGATGTTCAATACTTTTGCAAGGTCGAAATAGGTATCGTCGAAACCGAAAAGCTGGTCGATCTCCCTGGACTTTAAGATAATATGATGAAGCGAAAGAATCTCTTTAGCCGGTAGAAACACGGAGTTACCCTCCAAAGAAGCGCCTTCATACTGCACATTGGAGATCTGTTTCACAGTGTCCTTGCCGAATGAGAATGCAATTTTATGATTATTGATGACTGCTTCAAACAAAAGCGGATTTTCGCTTCCCTTGCTCACAAGGTCGCCGATCTTGTCAGCTTGAAAGGTCCAGTGAAGCTTCTTTGCCAGGATTTCCGAAAGCGAAGTCTGGCGCTCGTCACCTCTTTTATACAATTCCAAAGAACGGACGATAGAGTAGAGCGCTTTCAGAAGAAAAGTCTTCCCGGCGCTGTTCTCGCCGATGACAAGGTTCAATCCTCCCAGTGAATACCATTCCACCGATGACAGAGGACCAAAATTGTCAAACCGCACCTTGTCAATCACAACGCTCACTCCCCTTTTCAACGCTTTTTGGTTATTCTACCACAGTGACAAAGTATTGCTGACACGAGCGGCCATGCACCCTGGATTCCCGGCTTCGGCGAACCTGATGCGCGAAAGCACACGAGCCTTCGGGCAACATCCTGCTAGGACTTCAATCACAGATCGAATTCTGGAGTGCGCATGAAAATATTCATAGAAAAGGATTTTATCCGTTCGGATACACACAGAAAAGACCTTGGAAAAGGCTCCCGATGCGTTGGATCTGACGCATAAAGGTTCTACTGCTAGACGCTAGATCAGATTGTTTAGAGGTTCCTTGAAATAGAGCTGTAAGCGTTTGCTCGGGAGACAGTCTTATCCCTCATCCATAGCGGACAACAGCAGATGTACAGTTTCAGTGTAGGGCAGATTCAGCCCATGGCCTCGCGCACAATCGACAATCGCCCCGCTGATGGCATCGGTCTCGGTTCGTCTGTGCGCCTCGACATCCTGCAACATGGAAGTCCTATTCGCACTGGTAGCGGATAACACGGAAAGAAGTCTGCTCCAGGCAGTGTCTATATCAGTCGGAATCCCTTCGGCGTTTGCCGTCATCACAGCCTCCACCGTCAGATGCCGCATAAGGGACATACTTGCAGGCGCCTCCAGTAATCTGCCGCTTCTGCATCTGACCAGAGCAGAGACCGGGTTGGCGGCGGCATTCAGCACTACTTTATCCCACACCGCGTGCCATGGATTCTCTTCCAGTTGCACCGAAAAGCCCGCGGCCCGCAGGCATTCCGCCGCATCATCCACCCTGCCTTCGGGGCGCATCGGCCCGAAGCGCAATACCCCATCGCCTCCGAAATGCACTTCGCCGCGATCACCCCGGTACGCTCCATAAGTGCAGGTGCCAACTGCCACACGAGCTTCACCAAGCACCGCGGCCAATGCCTCCGCGTTCCCCAACCCATTCTGGAGTGTGAGCGCCATGCCGTCGGCAGCCAGAAAACCTGTAATTTGTGAGGCGACCTCGCAAGTCTGGTAGGCCTTTGCCAGCACCAGACAGAGCGACGAGGGGCGTTGCGCCAGCGCACTAACGTCATCGGTGACATCAACACGATAAACGTGGGCGCGTCCCTCCGCATCTATGTACCGCAAGCCTTCGGAGCGCAAGGAGTCAAAGGTGGCCCCCCGTCGCTGAAAAACACGAAATGGCACGCCATTAGCCGCCAGTATTGCACCAAGCCGCCCCCCCAGGGCTCCGAAGCCCGCTATTACGAGGTTCATGATATAAAGTCCTTCGCCGCTTCCGTGTCCATGTTAAATGTATGCTCCTCTGAAGGGAAGGCTCCCTGCCGCACTTCATTGGTATATTGAGCCAATGCTCCTCCGAGCACCTCCACCCCATCGACGTAGCGACGAACGAATTTCGGCCTGAAACCGCGAAACAGTCCTAGAATATCGTGTAACACCAGCACCTGCCCGTCGCATTCCCGCCCCGCTCCAATACCTATGGTTGGGATGGCTAGCTTGTTTGTAATGTACGCGGCAAGCTGTGACGGCACACACTCCAGCACGATAAGAAATGCGCCGGCACGCTCCACTGCCTCCGCATCGGCCACGATCTGCCAAGCCCGGTCCGCATCGCGTCCCTGCACTTTGAAACCGCCGAAACTCGCTGCTGTTTGGGGAGTAAGCCCAACATGCCCCACAACAGGAATGCCTGCCGACACGATAGCCCGGATTACAGACTCGCGAGTCACGCCACCTTCAAGTTTCACCGCGTCCGCGCCGGCCTCCTTAATGAAACGCCCCGCGTTGATGACCGCCTCCCGCTCGTCTATCTCGTAGGAAAGAAAAGGCATATCGGCGACGACAAAAACACGCTTGCGCGCTCGCACAACCGATGCCGTGTGCAATAGCATCATATCCATAGTCACCGGCACAGTGCCGGAGTAACCGTGCTCCACCATCCCTACTGAATCTCCAACCAGGACGACATCTGCTCCGGACTCCTCTACCAATACGGTTTGCCAGGCATTGTAGGCAGTATGCATCACGATCTTCTCGCCGCTACTCTTCATCTCCCGAAAACGGGGGAGGGTAATAACATCAGCCATTACAAAACCTCCTTTGGAATAAGAAGGGCGTTGTCGATCAGTCGTGTTTTGCCCACCCTTGCCGCAAGTAACATACGCACCTCACCATCAAGGGACACCACGTCATCAAGAGTATTGGGGTCTTTAATCTCCACATAGTCTATGACAACGCCCGGGTCAGCCTCCAGATAATGCCGCACCATTCCGGTGAGAGCCGAACATGAGCGCTCTCCCTGCGCCACCGCCTCCTGTGCCATCCGCAACCCCTGAGACAGCCGTTGGGCGGAGACGCGCTCTCCCGGTGAAAGATATACATTTCGACTGCTCATAGCAACTCCATCCGCCTCGCGCACAATAGGGCATGATACTATATCCACCGGGACATCAAGGTCGCGAACCATGCGCCGGATTACTTGCAGCTGCTGGTAGTCCTTTTCGCCGAAATAGGCTCTTTGCGGCCCTGTAAGGTTGAAAAGCTTCAGGACGACGGTACAAACGCCGCGGAAGTGCCCCGGGCGCGATGCCCCGCACAGCCCCGCCGCCAATTTATACTCATCCACATACGTGGAATAATCCGTAGCATACATAGAGTCGGGACAGGGACAAAAGACCACGTCGGCGCCCACTTCGGACAACAGGCCAAGGTCGCGGTCGAGATCGCGAGGGTAGGAATCCAGATCCTCTTCAGGCCTGAACTGTGTTGGGTTCACAAAGATCGATACCACCGTCGCATCATTTTCCGAAACCGACCTCCGCACCAGAGAGATATGCCCCTCGTGAAGGTAACCCATGGTGGGGACCAAGCCAAGAGTTTTCCCGGCGGCCCTGTATGAGTCAAGGGCGGCTCGAAGCTCCGCGATATTAGTAATCTTTCTCATTTATCTGCACCCTCCCCTGTTCGGACAACCAGTTTCACCATGATTCTCCCGAGCTGCTACTTCTTCTACCCGGTTGTCTTCATCCACAAATACCACACGCGGACTGAAAGCTTTGGCCTCGTCATGATCCATCCAGCCAAAAGCCATAATGATAACCGTGTCTCCGGGGCACGCCAGCCTCGCCGTCGCCCCGTTGAGGCAGATACAACCGGTCCCGCAGGGGCCTTCGATAGCGTAAGTTTCAAAGCGCTCGCCGTTGCTGATATTCACAACTTGTACAGCTTCATAGGGAATAATTCCCGAAGCATCAAGCAGATGCTTATCGATGGTAATGCTGCCTACATAGTTAAGATTCGTCTCGGTTACCGTAGCTCGGTGTATTTTTGCCCTGCACATTTTAACGATCATCTTAGTAACACCTCTTAATTAGTCGCCGACTCTCCAAGCTTGCTCTCCGATTTCGTTATGGGTCAGTGACCCTATACACACAAGTCAGTTCCGGCCACTTCCGAGGCTAAGGAAGCGTAAAAAATAACCCAGAAACTTTTGATGTCAGCAAGTTTCCGGGATCAATGTAATTACTCCCACTCTATGGTTGCGGGGGGCTTTCCTGTTATGTCGTAGACTACCCTGTTGACACCGGGGACCTCGTTGCATATCCTGTGCGCCGCCCTGTCCAGCACGTCCCACGGTATGCGCACCCATTCGGCAGTCATTCCGTCGTTCGACTCGACCGCGCGAAGTGCCACTGTCTCGGAGTAGGTGCGCGCGTCGCCCATAACGCCGACCGACCTGACGGGAAGAAGCGCGGCAAACGACTGCCACACAACGCCCCGACCCTCCCATTGGGCGAGCTCCTCATGGAAGATTGCGTCCGCCCTGCGCAGGGTGTCCAGCCTCTGCTCCGTGATCTCTCCCAGACAGCGCACCGCAAGACCGGGGCCCGGGAAGGGCTGGCGGGATACCATCTCCTCGGGTATTCCCAGCAGACGACCGACGGCGCGAACCTCGTCCTTGAACAGGTCGCGCAGCGGCTCGATCACGCGCAGCTTCATGTCCTCCGGCAGGCCGCCGACGTTGTGATGACTCTTTATCAAGGAGGAGCCCTTGCCCTTCTGGCCGCTCTCGACGACGTCGGGGTAGATCGTGCCCTGAAGCAGGCGTCCTGCGCCCTCTATCTTTTCAGCCTCCGCCTCGAAGACGCGCACGAACTTCTCTCCGATTATCTTCCTCTTGCGCTCCGGATCGGCGACGCCGGCGAGCCCCCCCAGGAAGTCCGCGGAGGCGTCGACGTGAAGCACCCTGAGGTTCAGCGAATCGTACATCCTGAGCACTTTCTCGGCCTCGTTCAGCCTGAGCAGTCCGTGATCGACGAAGATGCAGTCTAGCCTGTCGCCGATAGCGCGCGAGGTCAGGACTGCCGCCACGGTGGAGTCGACGCCCCCTGACAGGCCGCAGACGACCCTGTCCGCGCCGACGTCCTCTCGAACCTCCGCGATCTTTCTTTCAACCCAGCCGCCCAGGTCCCAGTCGACGCTGCACCCGGAGATCCCGAACAGGAAGTTTGATATAATCTCCGTCCCGAACGAGGTATTTGCCGCCTCCGGATGGAACTGTACCCCCCAGATACGCCTCTCCCCGTCCTCTATAGCGGCCGGTGCGCCGCCGGGCGTGCGTGCGATCAGGCGAAATCCGGGCGCTGGCCTGTCTATATGGTCGCCGTGGCTCATCAGCACGTCGAATGAGGCGGGAAGACGCGCAAAGAGGGGCGACTCTTCATCGACCGTTACAGGCGTCCTGCCGTACTCCCTCGCGCCGCTTGAGGCGACCGACCCGCCAAAGCGCCTGTTGATGAGCTGCATTCCGTAGCAGATGCCCAGAATGGGGAGGCCGAGGTAAAATACCTCCGCCGCCACGTCCGGGGCGTCCTTCTCCTCCACGCTCATCGGGCCTCCGGAGACGATCACCGCGCAGGGCGACGCCTCCCTGATCCTCTCGATGGAAGCGTCCCACGGCAGGATCTCGCTGTGTACCTTCAACTCCCTTATCCTTCTGGCGATAAGCTGTGTGAACTGGGAGCCGCAATCAAGAATCACAACACTTTTCAAACGACCATTCCTCCTGAGATAAATAGGAGCCCTGGCAAAAATGTTCGCCATTGCCCGCGCCTATATTATCAGAAAGAGCCGATTCACTCCACAGCGGGGCGGTTCTAATCGCTACCTGCGCCGGTCAGAAGCAGCGAGGCCTCGCCGTCGAACATCAGATGTCCCTCGACGGCCGGCACGAACAGACTATCGCCTGCAACTATCTCAAGTCTCCTCTCCCCGTCGTCGAGCAGCGCGTCCCCCTCCAGGCACAACACCGACAGAAAGGAATCGACGCCAACCGGGCGGTCGTGCCTGCCCGACAGGGACAGCAGGTCCACCGTGAAGTAGGGGCACGAGACCAGCCGTTCGATCACTCCTCCCGGCATAGCGGCCGGAGGCTCCCCGCCCGGGGGCTTTATGTTAGCGGGTCCCCGTTCGGCCACAGCGAGCGCCTCTTCAATATGCAGGGGACGCCTTCTGCCATCCGGGCCGATGCGGCTGTAGTCGTACAGTCTGTAGGTGGTGTTCGAGCTCTGCTGTATCTCGGCCAGCACTATCCCCGACCCGATGG
>JBAYOX010000055.1:0-8934 GCA_041678025.1 Aminobacteriaceae bacterium | reverse complement strand
GTAGCGCCCGAAGTTTCAATGGCCGAGGAACGACTGAAGGCCGTTCTGTCTTTTCTATTTAACGAAGAAGAGACGGGCGAGTTCATAATTATCAACAACTGGCATGAGGTAACCCGCTATGACGACTTTTCGTATTCAGAGAATAAACAAACAGATACAGAGGGAAGTATCCCTGCTGCTGAGCTTTCGAATAAAGAACGAGATTGCAAAGAAGGCGATAATAACAGAGGTTGACTGTTCAAGAGACCTTGAACGGGCTAAAGTTTACTTTACCACGGTCGACCCATCCGAGAGGAATGACGTCGCAGAGGCCCTTACAAGCGTTGCCGGCTCACTGAGATGTCAGCTTGCAAAAATGCTGACCATAAGACAGGTGCCAGCCCTCTCGTTCTTTGTGGACTCCAGCGAGGACTACGGACGCAGCATCGACCTTTTGCTTGACTCGCTGAAGACAGACGTTTCGCGGCAGGATGCCGATTGAACCTAACAGGGTGAGTTAGACGTGGACCATTTATCAGGCGCCACTAACGGATCACTTTCAGAAATAATTGAGGTCCTCTCAGTCGCATCGGAGTGGATCGTGTTGTGCCATGTTCACCCGGACGGAGATGCTCTCGGCTCCGCAAGCGCCTTTTTTACGACAGGTGAAGCCCTTGGCAAGACCGTTGTCTGGGGAGGGCCGGACTCTTTACCCTCCCGCTACTCGTTCATTGCCGGAACGAAGCACTTCAGGGAACACACCACCCTGAGCAAGCTGCGACCAGGTGTAAATTCTGCCGTAGTCGTTCTCGACACCTCCACACGAGCACGATCCGTGGCCGATATATCCTATATTCAGCAGGGCGTACCTCTGCTGAATATCGACCACCATGCGGACAACGAGCTGTTCGGCACCATCAACTATGTCGATCCTTCGGCCTCTTCCACGGGCGAGATCGTATATATGCTGTTCAGGGAGTGGGGCGTTCGATTAAGCATCAATGCTCTGGAGGCTCTGTACACGGCTATATCTACGGACTGCGGAAGCTTCGCATTCTCCTGCACGACTCCACGCACCCACAGGATTGCCGCCGATCTGCTTGAGGGCGGGGTTTCGCCGTCAAAGATGAACAATCTGATCAGAAGCGGCTCCACGGTTCAGTCGCTTCACCTGAGGGGCATCGCGCTCTCTAGGGCGTTCATCGACGACTGCTACGCGGCTTATTCTTGGCTCAGGAGAGAGGACTTTCATAACACCGGAAGCGCCCCCTCCGACACCGAATCCATTGTCAGCGATCTGTTATTCCTGAGGGAGGTCGAGCTCGCCGCCTTTCTTGTGGAAGAGGATGATGGGATCAGGGTCTCCATACGCTCAAGGGGCGCACTGGAGGCTGCGGAGATAGCCCGTCATTTCGGCGGGGGAGGACACAGGCAGGCGGCTGGGTGCATCATCCCTCTTCCAATCTCTACTGCGCTAGAGTCCATACGGTCACTAGTGGAGGGAAAGAATGCCCGGCGGAATCCTTCTCATTAACAAACCGGCCGGAGTGCGCAGCTCCGTATGTTGCGCCATCGCCAAGAGACGTTTGAATAACCGCTACAAGATCGGCCACGGGGGAACCCTTGATTCTACGGCAGAGGGCCTGCTGATCCTGCTTGTGGGAGGAGCTACACGCGCAAGCGACTTTGTCATGTCTCTCCCAAAGGTCTACGATGCGCTCTTTTGCCTGGGGGAGGAACGGTCCACGGACGACTACACCGGCGATATTGTCTTTTCCGGTAACGTACCCGACAGTGCGGAAGGGGCCATAAGAGCTCTGCTTCCGTCCTTCTACGGTGTGCGGATGCAGACCCCTCCGGATATCTCGGCAGTGAAGGTGAAAGGAAAAAGAGCTCACAAACTTACAAGGTCAGGAGAGGTACCTGCCCTGTGCGGTCGCCCTGTTTTTATCAGATTCATTTCTCTTCAGGCGGGACAGGGCCGGCAGGACGTCTTCAGGCTTCGCATAATCTGCGGCAAGGGAACCTACGTCAGAAGCGTAGTGCGCGACATAGGCAGGTTGCTTGGTTGCGGCGCTCATATAGTACGGCTTGTCAGGGAAAGCATCGGCACCTTCTCTCTTGAAAGCGCCCTTTCTTATGAATCCCTAGAAGACGAGGGGCTTGATCTGCTCTCAAAAACCAGACCTCTCTCCAGCCTTGCGGAGAACTACTACCGGTATGAGGCCGGGCTTGAAGAGACGAAGCTGCTCTGGTCCGGTGTAGCGGTTAAGCTATGCTCGCTTGGCTTGTCACAGGCTGGTACAGTATCACCTCAATACGGGACTGTGGTCCTGGGGAAGGGGCTGTTCAGCTTCGGTCATATCCTTCCCGGTGCCCTTTTCAAGCCTGTAACCAACATATCGGCGGAGGGTACCGAATGATCGTTGTCCTTGGAGCTTTCGACGGTTTTCATCGCGGACACGCTCTCCTGTTTGAACGGGCGCGAAGTCTCGCCTCCGTGAAGGGGCGAGAGGAGTGGGGGGTCGTTACTTTTACTCCGCATCCTGACAGCGTCGTAAACGGCATGAGAGTGAAACCCCTTTTCTCTGAGGAGGAGCAGGAGTTCCTGGTACGGTTTTTCGCCATCCCTCACGTTACGAAGATACATTTCAACGATGAGCTGGCCGCGATGAGTCCGAAGGAGTTTATCGCGCTACTGGAATCGCTTCTTCCCGTATCAGGGATAGTGGTAGGAGAAGACTATCGTTTCGGCAGAGGGCGGGAGGGTAATGCCGACTTCCTCTGCGAGTACTCATCTCACAGAGGCTGGGCATTCGAAAGAGTAAAGACTCTCGCCGAAGAGGGAGGGAAAATAAGCAGTAGCGGGATCAAAAAACTGGTGTCCGCCGGCGATGTATCCGGCGCAAAAAAACTGCTTGGCTATCCTTTCTTTTTCAGAGCGCAGATAGTAAAGGGAGATGGACGTGGCAGGACACTCGGTTACCCTACGGCGAACACGGAGTACCCCGCGGATAAGATACTGCCGGCAAAAGGGGTGTACGCAGCCTCGGTCCTATTAATGAATAACTGGCATCCCGGAGCACTGAATACAGGGAGCATCCCGACTTTCATCGACTGCCAGAACCACCGGCGCTTCGAGACATATATCCTGGATATCGACGAGACCCTGTACGGCAGCACCATCACCGTTTTTCTTGAAGATTTTTTACGGCCGGAGGTCAAGTTCGATTCCAAGGAAGAGCTGATGCAGCGTATAAAATACGACGTTGACAGCGCTCGTGCCTGTTACATCAAGGCACGGAAGGAAAACAGCGGATTATACAAGCGCATCGCCGCAGCTTTTTAGTCGATCTGGATGAGGCACGACTTGAAATATCAAGGATAGGATGATAATATTCCTCAAGTTGACAGTTGGTTGTTTCGGGTTCTAACGGTTATCCAGTTCAACTTAATAGCGGAACAGACAGACGGGCCTGTAGCTCAGTGGATAGAGCGGCACCCTCCTAAGGTGTAGGTCGGCCGTTCGAATCGGCCCAGGCTCGCCATCCAATTCCTTGGAAAGTTGGGGTGGCGATTTGCTCCCTGCAATTAAGATAAACCTGACTTGCATGGTCGCATTTCTCGCCTCTTTGTTCATTCTCACAGTTCCCGTGCACACTCTAAGCATATTCGTTATCGGGAATAGTGTGCCTTTTACCGTACCGATAGGATCTGGAGAGTCGTTCGTCCTCAGATTCATTCATTCCGTCGAGAGGACCCCGGTCGAGAGCGAGTACCGGGTTGCCTCAGAGAAAATTGTTCATTGGGAAGAGCGGTTCGTCTCTCATAACGCGGGCCTGCCGACAGAGGCACCTCGAAACGGGCGTTTCATATTGGAGAGGGAGTGGATGATCCTCAGAGGAGTCGGATTATCCGCGAGGTCTATCAGGTACAGGGTAGGAGATGACGAATTGGGCAGGAACCTTCTGTATCTGCCGGATGGCACAGAGATTCTCCTCTTCGAAGAGTATCCGCGCCAGATTCTGTGTTTATCAGCGGGTACAACCAATATCCTGATAAGCTTTATTAATCGGGTTTTCCGCAACTAATTTAGGAGGTGGTCTTTTTGGCAGATGTCCCGGAGAAAAAAGAGGCGTCCGTCCAACAAGAGATTGATCTTGATGCATTGAGAAGAGAGTTTGACGCCGAGGCTGGCTATCGGGACCTCAAGGGCGTTCCGGCGATGATTGTAACTGTGCTCGGTGTCTGTATGTCGCTTTTTCATCTTTATACATCCGGCTTCGGACTGATGCAGTCCATTATCCAGGCCTCCGTACACCTTGCATTCGTGCTAGTGCTCGTCTTTTTACTCTACCCGATCTCACCGAAGCTGCTTAAAAAAGGGATACCCTGGTACGACTACGCGCTGGCTGGCCTGTCGGCCTTCGTCACACTCTACTTGGTGGTCGAGTTCAACTCCCTGGTTACAAGAGCAGGACTGCCGACTACAATGGACATCGTGGTCTCCTTCCTTGGAATCGCAGTACTTCTTGAGGCTACCAGACGCGTGACCAGTCCCGTCCTGCCCATCATCGCTATACTCTTCCTGCTCTACTGCTACTTTGGCCGCAGCTTCCCGTCGCTCTTCCAGCACAGAGGGTTTAATATATATCGCATAGTAAACCACATGTACCTGGGGACTGAGGGGATCTTTGGCATACCTCTCGGCGTTTCCGCAACATTCGTTTTTATGTTCATCCTGTTCGGTTCCATGCTCGAACAGACAGGGATGGGCAAGTTTATCATCGACCTCGCAATGGCCCTGGCAGGCTGGGCCACGGGAGGCCCCGCAAAAGTCGCCGTCATCAGCTCAGGCCTTATGGGCTCAATATCCGGTTCTTCGGTCGCGAACGTATGTACAACAGGTATGTTTACTATCCCGCTGATGAAAAGCGTGGGGTATCAGCCTCACTTCGCCGGAGCGGTGGAGGCCGTAGCGTCTACCGGCGGACAGATCATGCCCCCGGTTATGGGAGCGGCCGCTTTCATCATGGCCCAGTTCATGGGAGTTCCGTACATCCATGTGGCCCTTGCGGCTGTGGTCCCCGCTCTTCTTTACTACTTCGCCGTCATTATGCAGGTCCACTATGAGGCTAACCGACTCGGATTCAAGGGGCTGCCCAGAGAGCAGCTGCCACCGCTTTTCCGCCTTCTTCGCCAGAAGGGTCACCTCCTCATCCCGCTCATAGGCATCATCTATTTTCTGATAGGAGGTTTCACCCCCCTCAAGGCGGCTTATAACGGTATTCTCATCACGATAGTCGTATCGTGGATGAACAAAGAGACCAGGATGACCATTCCCAGGTTTATCGCCGCCCTTGAGAGTGGAGCGAGATCCGCTCTGGGAGTGGCCTGCGCGTGCGCCACAGTGGGTATTATCGTCGGTACCGCTACTCTCACAGGGCTCGGCCTCAGGATCGCAAGCGCAATTGTCACTCTTGCAGGTGGAAACCTCATGCTCACTCTGCTCCTTACAATGGTCGCGTGTATCCTTCTAGGTGCCGGACTTCCGACGACGGCCAACTTTATCGTCACCAGCACAATGGCGGCTCCGGCACTGATACATCTTGGAGTTCCGCCGATGGCGGCGTTCATGTTCGTGCTCTACTTCGGTATCGCCGCCGATCTCAGCCCCCCCGTGGCTCTAGCCGCCTACGCAGGGGCGGGCATCGCAGGCGCAGACCCGATGAGAACCGGAATGACCGCTGTAAAACTCGCCCTGGCGGGGTTCATAGTCCCGTTTATCTACGTGTACAACCCGATCCTTGTGCTCGTCGACTTCAGCCTGTTCCCGTTCATCTTGGCCACGATCACTGCTATGATTGGGGTTATGCTCCTCGGGATGTCGACCGTCGGGTATTACAAAGGCAACCTGAACCTGTGGAAGAGAGTGCTGGCCTTTGCAGGGGCTATCGGTCTTCTGATACCGGGCTGGCAGAGCGACACGTTCGGCCTTGCTATTTTGGCCCTGATTTACATTATTCAAAATCGGGCATCCAAGAAAAGCGAAAGCATATAGCCGACGGTAGCTCCAAATAGTGTTATTATTAACTGGTTTATTACCGTCCCGAGGCAACAAGGGACGGTTTTCCTATTTCAACAGGGGGGTTGACTCATGAGCACGGATTATAAGAACACACTCTCTCTTCCAGAGACGGCATTTCCTATGCGCGCAAACCTCGCAAAGAGGGAGCCTGGTTTTTTGCAGTTCTGGAAGGAACAGGATATATACGGGAAGATGCTGAAAAAACGAAGCGGAGCACCTCATTTCGTCCTTCATGACGGCCCTCCCTACGCAAACGGACACATTCATATCGGCACGGCCTTCAACAAAATACTTAAAGACTTCATCCCTAAGTACAAAGCGATGAAGGGCTTCTGCTCCCCTTACGTCCCCGGATGGGATACCCATGGACTTCCGATTGAGTTGCACGTCCTAAAGAGCATGGGCGTCACCAAGGACACTGTCGACCCGGTGCTACTTCGCGAAAAGTGCACAGAGTACGCGCTTCAGTTCAGGGATATACAGAGAGAGGAGTTTGTGCGCCTCGGAGTGCTGGGAGACTGGGATAATCCGTACATGACACTTCACCCGGAGTACGAGGCCGTTCAGATCGGCGCTTTCGCGGACATGGTAGCTAAGGGACTTGTCTACAAGGGACAGAAGCCGGTCTTCTGGTGCGTGGAGTGCCAGACGGCTCTTGCAGCCGCCGAGATCGAGTACTGGGACGAGCCTTCCCCCTCGATATACGTCGCATACTCTCTTACCAACGCTACGGATCTGTTGCCCTCACTTGAGGGGGAGGACGTCAACGTTGTAGTCTGGACCACAACGCCATGGACGCTGCCCGCGAGCATGGCTATCGCTGTAGGCCCTGATCTTCAGTACATCTTCGTCCGATCCGGAGAGAAGGTGTATCTCTTCGCGGAGGCACTGCTCGACAGCGTAGCCAACGAAACCGGACTAGAATTCGGCGAGAGACTTGGCAGACTGAGGGGAGACGAACTGCTGAAGGGCATTGCGTTGCACCCCTTCTACCCGGAGAGAAGGATACCAATCCTTCCTGCTGACTACGTGCTTCTGGACACCGGAACCGGATGCGTCCATACCGCCCCGGCGCACGGAGTCGAGGACTATGAGACATGCGTCAAGTACGACATCGAGATTTTCAACCCTGTTGACGAAAAGGGTCGTTTCAAGGAGGAGACTGAGCTGGTAGGCGGGCTCTCTCTGGACGACGGGACTAAGAAGGTCTTCGAGATCCTAACCGAAAACAGACGCCTATTGGGCAACGGAAAGATCGTTCACTCCTATCCTCACTGCTGGCGTTGCAAGAAACCAGTCATCTTCCGCTCGACAGACCAGTGGTTCGTCTCAGTCTCCGACTTCAAAGAGGAGGCACTCGGGACCATAGAGAACAACGTTCGCTGGATACCGGATTGGGGTAAAGATCGCATCTTCAACATGGTGCGCGACCGCTCGGACTGGTGCATAAGCCGCCAGCGTATATGGGGAGTTCCTATTCCGGCCTTTTATTGTGAGTCATGCAACAAGCCCGTGCTGACCGAGGACAGGATACGCGCTGTACAGGCTCACGTCCACGAAAACGGCAGCTCGGCCTGGTGGAGAATGTCGCCTGAAGAGCTGCTCGGAGACCTATGCTTCTGTCCGCACTGTCAGGAGAAGTCTCTGCGCAAGGAGACGGACATCATGGACGTATGGTTCGACTCGGGCACGAGCCACGCAGGGGTATTGAAGACCCGTCCGGAGCTTAAGTGGCCGGCGGACATGTATCTCGAGGGAAGCGACCAGCACAGGGGGTGGTTCCAGACCTCCCTCCTGACGTCAGTAGCGCTATTCGGAAGGGCACCTTACGATCAGGTCCTCACCCACGGCTTCATAATGGACGGGGAGGGGCGCAAGATGTCCAAATCACTGGGGAACGTCGTGGCCCCCCAGGAGATAATAGATGAGTACGGAGCCGATATACTGCGCCTTTGGGTGGCGTCGACGGACTATAGAAATGACGTCAGGATATCGAAGGGGATAATCAAAAACCTCAGCGAATCTTACAGGAGGATTCGAAACACTGCGCGATACCTGTTGGCCAATCTCAACGACTTCTCGCTCGACGAACTTGTCCCCGCGGACAGGATGCTAGAGATGGATCGCTGGGTTCTGGCGAAACTCAACTCTATAATCGACAAGGCGAACGTCGCTTTCGACAATTACGACTTTCATATCCCGACTTTCGCGATACACCAGTTCTGCGTCAACGAACTGAGCTCCTTCTACCTAGACGCGAGCAAGGACCGTATGTACGCCGACGGGAAAAACTCTCTCGCGCGCAAGAGCGGACAAACGGCCATGTGGCTGACTCTCTCCGCGCTCACAAGGATGCTGGCGCCGATCCTCAGCTTCACAGCCGAGGAGATATGGTGGGAGATGCGCAAGATAGACCCCTCGCTGCCAGAGAGCGTCTTTCTTTCCGACTGGCCGCTCCCAAACGAAGATATGAGGGATGTGGAGCTGGAGACAAGATGGGAGGTGGCGCTGACACTCAGAGGTGCTGTCAGCAGGGTCCTGGAGACGGCACGAACCTCCGGTATAATCGGACACTCTCTCGACGCAAGAGTGGTGGTGGAGGGGAAGCCGGATGATGCGCTCTCCTGCTTCTCGGACGAGGACTTTAAGACCTTCAGCATAGTCTCATCATTCGGATACTCTGCAAAAGCAGAGAATATGAGCGTAATCCAAAAAGACGAGGAGACAGGCTTCACGATTGCCGTGGACAAAGCCCCTGGTGAGAAGTGTCCGCGCTGCTGGCAGTACACCGAAGCACCGGACTCAGAGGGGCTGTGCCCCAGATGCGCGCGGGTACTCAGCGACACTGAAGGTGCATAAGACAGACC
>JBAYOX010000054.1:0-9096 GCA_041678025.1 Aminobacteriaceae bacterium | reverse complement strand
AGATACCTCTGGAGGACGAGTCGGTCGACGCAGTGCTCTCGAACTGCGTGATAAACCTCTCCCCCGACAAGGGGACGGTGCTGAGGGAGGCCTTCAGAGTGCTGCGGCCAGGGGGGCGGTTCTGCGTGGCTGACACGCTCTTCCTGCGCCCAGTATCCGCCAGGATCGTGGCGAATCTGGCCGCCTGGTCGGGGTGCATCGCCGGGGCACTGACGGAGGAGGAGTACCGAAGCGTGATGAATGAGGCCGGTTTTGCGGATATCGAGATCCACAGGGTCAAGGTGTATCCCATCCCAGAGGCACTGGCGTCGATGGCCTTCCCCGAACTGTCCGAGGAGGAGAGGCGCGAGATCGACGGGGTCCTGGCGAGCGCAATCGTCACAGGCACGAGGCCAGGAACGGGCGAATAATAGTGTGGTATAATACTCCCAGGGGGTGATTTTAGTGAGTGAAGAGAAGAGAGTCTCCCGTGGTTTTGTCTGCCCTCCGTGACTTCTTATATTTCTGGCCGCGGCGGGCTTCGCGGCGATATCGTGGGTGGTCAAATGGTTCAGGGGGTAGTTTTTAGGCGGCGGTGATTCAACCTGCCGCCTTTTCATTGGCTCTGCGAGCGCCCTCCCGTTGCGGCGGAACGCCCGTGCGTGTATCATTTTTCCAGGGAGCTGAACGCCTATGACCTGGAGTCCCGAGCTGGAGGAAAAATGGAAGAAGGAGAAGGAGCGCCACGGCAGGAGGAGATTCTCCTGGCTGAGAGCGGTCTGGAAGACTTTCCTGTTCTTCGCCCTGATACTGATTAACCAGGCTATTCTCTTCGGGATAGTCTGGTACTCATGGGAGTTCGCTGTCGATTCGGCCCTGCGGCTCGACCTAAAAGGCATCCCCTCCGTCAGACAGCTGCGCTCTTACAGGCCGATGAAGACCACCGTGCTTTACGACGCGCACAACGAGCCCTTCGCCAGGTTCTTCATAGAGGACAGGGTGGAGACTCCCCTGCACCTGATCTCCCCGTGGCTTCGCAAGGCCGTGATCGCGGCGGAGGATTCGCGCTTCCTGACCCACAGCGGAATTAACCTGCTGTCAATAGGCAGGGCTGCCATGGAGAACAGGAAGGCCGGCGGCATCCGCCAGGGGGGGAGCACTATAACCCAGCAGCTGGCCCGCAACATGTTCCTGACCAATGAGCGTACTCTGGAGCGCAAGCTTCGCGAGATGATCATAGCCTTTCGCCTTGAGAGCGCGTTCACCAAGGATGAGATACTCGAGAAGTACCTCAACGAGATCTACTTCGGAAGGGGGGCCTGGGGGGCGGAGACTGCGTCGCGGGTCTACTTCGAGAAGAGCGCCTTGGATCTGTCGCCTGGAGAGGCAGCGCTTCTGACCGGCCTCATCCCCTCGCCCAATCGCCTGCCGCCCGGTGCCTCGACCGACGCAGCCGAGGCTGGCAAGATGCGTGTGCTTGTGCGGATGCTTGAGACGGGTGCGATCTCGCCGGAGGAATACAGAGAGGCGTCCGCCCCCGTAGCAGTCGCTGACAGGCCTCTGAAACCGCCGGAGGCTCACGTGAATTATCCGTACTTCGCCATGAGGGTCCTCAACGAGGCCCTGCTGCCCAGTTATGGCGTAGACGGAGCTTACGGCGGGGGGTTGCACGTATACACCACCCTCTACCCCGACCTGCAGGAGGCCGCGGAGCGAGTGGCCGCCAAGTCGAAGCTTCAACTGGCAATAGTGGGGATCGAGCCGTGGACTGGAGCGGTGATGACACTGGTCGGCGGGAAGACGTGGGACGAGAGCCAGTTCAACAGAGGGGTTCAGTCCTATCGACAGCCGGGTTCGTCGTTCAAGCCATTGGTCTACGCCGCTCTATTCGAGGAGAAGGGGTGGCGGCCAGGGTCTAGGCTCGACGACGCTCCCCTCACTCTGAAGTCCGGAACGGAGGTGTGGTCCCCCCACAACTACGACGGCAAGTTCCACGGAAGGGTAACGGTAGAAAAGGCCCTGGTGAGCTCCCTCAACGTCCCTGCGGTGCGCGCCTTCCTGGCCGCGGGCGAGAGGGCGGTGACGAAGACCGTACGAAACCTCGGCATCACCACCCCTCACCTTCCGGAGAGCCCGTCTATGGC
This sequence comes from Aminobacteriaceae bacterium, assembly GCA_041678025.1. Classification (GTDB taxonomy): domain Bacteria; phylum Synergistota; class Synergistia; order Synergistales; family Aminobacteriaceae; genus JAAYLU01. The sequence continues at coordinate 6,973 of JBAYOX010000054.1, read as the reverse complement.
TCTCGGCGCGGCATCGCTGACCCCGATGGAGATGGCGGTGGCCTTCTCGGCATTCGCAAACGGCGGCTACAGGGTCTTTCCCTACATGATACGGGAGATACACGACGACGAGGGCAACGTACTGTTCAAGACCGAGGATGACCGAAGGCGGGCGATCTCCGAGCAGACGGCGGGAGAGATTAGGGACATTCTGATAAAGGCAGTGAACTACGGGACGGGGACAAGGGCGCGGATAAGCGGCTACGACGTGTTCGGAAAGACCGGTACGACGAACGACTTTCGCGACGCCTGGTTCATCGGCGGCTTTCCGGGGCTCTGCACGGCGGTCTACGTCGGGCATGACGACAGGAAACCGATAGGGAGCGGTGCAACCGGCGGAAAGATCGCCGCCCCGATATGGCACGAGTTCATGAAGGAGGCCGTCGAGATTCTCACACCTGAGCGGTCGTTCCCTAAGTACGCTATCACAAGGACCGAGATCCCCCACGATGAAGGAGAGGAGGAGACGCTTCCGGAGGAGGAAGAGGATTACACGCCCGCCCCGGCAAGCGGGAAGCCGCAGTACACGGCCCCCGGGCCGCGTCCGTCCGACCGCCCCTGGCCCGGACAGGAGAAGGCGAAACCAATCCACCCGTCGTTGATAATCCAGTCGGAGACCGACTCGAAGCTTGACGAGCTACTGAAGAAGTACAACGTCGAAGATTGATAAAAATAAGCCCCGGCGCGCTGACCTGGCCGGGGCTTTTGACCTCTACTTACTCAGGACCTCAACGCTGCAGAGCATCTCCTTTATCCAGCCCGACGCGCCCTTGTAGTTCTTCTGGGGGATGCGGATTCCCACAGAGACCCCGGTTCCCTCCCAGGTCGCCGCAAGCACCGCGTCTGTCGCACCATCCTGCTTCTGGGAGTACAGGGTGACGTCAACGCTTCTGCCGCCGCACTTCAGAGTGCTGGTGTCCTGCTTGCGCGCCCCTTCGGTCTGCTCTGCCATCATCTCCGCAACTGCCTCAGGACCATCGAGCAGAACGATGTAGATCTCCGACTCATCGGGCCCTGAGATTAGTATCTCCCCGTCATCGCGCTCCATCTCCTCCGCACCTTCTGGCAACGCTATGTAGATCGAGGTCCCTCCGATCGTGAAGACGCCCTCTTCTTCTTCATCGTCGTCGACAAAGGACGGCAGATCGCCATCGGAATCGCCCTCTTCATCCTCATCCTCTTCAACTAAGGGAGGCAGCCCTTCTTCTTCGTCGCCATACTCGTCGTCTTCGGTGAAGGCAGGCATCTCCTCATCACCTTCATCATCCTCCACGATCACTGGTTCCTGCTTTTGGTCACCGGGGAAGTGCAGAGTATCCTTGACAAAGGCCTGGAACTTCGGCTGCAGCTTTTTGAACCAGGCGTCCGTCGTGTCGAAGAGGAAGACGTAGCCTGTCTCACCAACGACGAACACGTACAGCTCCCCCTTGAGGGTATCGCGCTGGTTTGTGAAGTGAAAGCGGTGGACCGCCGCATCCCTGCCGTGCAGCTTCACCATCTCGTCCTCCAGTGGAGCGTACTCGGCGAAGCTGGGCATGCTGTTCTCCTTGAGAGCATCAAGGTAATCTTCCGGAGCGAAATCTTCGGGGAGCTCCTCCTCAAGCCACATCATCTCCGCTAGAACCGTCTTCTTCTCCTGGTAGATGAAGTACCTCTCTATCGACTCGTCTATGGGCTCCTTCTCCTGCCATCCGGACGGCAGGTCTCCCAGCGAGACCCCTTCAACCGTAGCCGCGATCGACATAGCGGCAAGAGACAAAAGCGCGGAAACCAACACGATGGATAACAAGATTCTCTTCACTATGGAACCCTCCTTTGTGTATTGGAACCCCCAGACCCCTCAAAAAGACGGCGTATGCACGCGACAGGCTTGTATAACACCGCTTTTGGTATTTCGCAATTTTAGCACTCTTAACCCTCTTTATAAAGAGTTGAGTGTGCGACAAAATAGGACTCTTATGACATAATCGGTAGAGCACGGACGATGACCGGAGGAGAAATGAGCTATGGTAAAGGCTAGGATCATAGAGACAAACGAGGGCATTCAAGACGAGATAACGGTGGAGACGTTCGACAGCTTCGCGCGAATCATGAGGGACAAGGGGTGGCTCAACGTCGACAGCCTGCTGGAATCAGGGCTGGAGGGAGGGCGTGCCCTGGAGATAGGCCCCGGCCCAGGTTACGTCGGCCTAGAATGGCTGGGTAAACAGAACACGGGCACCAGTCTCACCGGACTTGAGATAAGCCCGGCGATGATAAACACCGCCCGAAAGAACGCCAAAGAGTACGGCCTGGACGGGAGGACTAAGTACGTGCAGGGGAACGCCATGGAGATGCCATTCCCGGATAACAGCTTCGACTCGGCCTTTTCAAACGGCTCCCTCCACGAGTGGGAGGACCCGGCGAGGGTGTTCGGGGAGATACTGCGAGTGCTGAAGCCCGGCGGCAGGTTCTGCGTCTGCGACCTGAGGCGCGACGCGAGCCCGCTGAAAAAGTGGATGATCTACGCCATGACCAGCCCCAGGGAGATTCGTCCGGGCTTTCTGACCTCATTCAACGCGGCCTACACTATGGACGAGATAACAGAGATTCTCGACCGGGCAGGGCTGGACGGCTACACAGCGCGCAGGGAGTTCTTCGGCATGCGCATCACCGGGGAGAAAGCCGGGGCAGCCTACAGCCTTCTGAACCGTTCTCCTGAGAAGGGCATTCCGTGAGACGGATAGACGGTCGCGGGGTTAAGGGTTTTTGCCCTCTCAATGCTCTGCTTCAGCATGGGGAAGTCGTCGGCGAACAGGCAGGGGGATGGGAAGGGCATGTTCATCACCAGGTCGCCTGCGAACAGGCAGCCGTCGAATAACACGCCTATTGAACCCGCGGTATGCCCGGGCAGATGCACAGGGCGGAACATCTCTAAGCCCGGCAGTGGCTCCTCGTCCCCTATGATGATGTCCGGGGTGAACGGGCTGTACCGTGCCTTTTCCATTCCTCTGGCAGAGGCGCTTCTAATGATGCCGCCCAGAAGACTTTCCGCAGGTGAGAAGTCCATCCTGCCCTGTTTTACACCCTCGGCGTCGGATTGATGTATCGCTACCTTTATTCCGTAATGCCCTTGCAACATCGCCGCATGGCCAACATGGTCAAAGTGGCCGTGAGTTAGTATCAGCAGGCCGATTTGCTCCGTCCAACCGGCGACGTTCAGTCGCTCGATGAAGCCTTTGTCTGCAGCCGAACCGGCGTCTATCAGAACCGCCTTCTGTGTGGTCTCGTCCTTAAGAAGAAAGCAGTTGGTATGACCGGATTTGATAGAATGTATCATTAATGCCGCCTCCGATATTTTTAAATTGGTCAGACAAAGGAGTTGTCATGAGGTATGACGGAGCTGGATCACATCTTAAAGGCGAAGGTGGCTTGCTATGCGATGAAGACCGTCCGTAGCTTTCCGCCGTCTGCTCGATCGGACGCTGTCGTCCTCATCCTAGGCAGCATGCCGGGAGTGGCGTCTCTGAGGGCGGGCCAATACTACGCTCACCCGCGAAATGCCTTCTGGCCGGTGATGGACGCACTGTTCGGCATCCACCCGGAGCTCCCATACGAGACGCGCCTGTCCGCCCTGATGGACCATCGCGTGGCCCTGTGGGACGTGCTCGCGCACTGTGTGCGCCCCGGAAGTCTCGACTCGGATATAGTGGACTCGACCGCTGCACCTAACGACCTGCAGGGATTCCTCCGCGAGCACCCGTTGATACGGACTGTTTTCTTCAACGGCACCAAGTCCGGGCAGGCATGGGAAAAACACATCACGCCCACTTTGCAGGGACCGCCGCTCCGCCTGGTGCGGCTTCCTTCAACCAGTCCGGCCCATGCAAGGATGAGTCTTGAGCGCAAGATCGAGGCCTGGCGCGCCGTAACGATCGCTGTGAACAGGAGTGACTGATCGGCTAATCGTCGGTGGAGAGCGCTCGTACCCTCTCTATCGAAAGACCGGTCATATCGGAGACGAGAGAGATCGCCATGCCGGACTCCAGCATTCGGCGGACGACCAATCGAATGCCCTCCTCACGGCCCTCTCGAGAGAATTGTGAGACTATTATAGCACGGCTGGTAGCGCTGTAGACCCGCAGGGAAAACAACGGATGTCTTGAGGGAAATAGCACTTTTGTACAATTCATCCGGAAGCACCCTCGTTAGAATACTGCGTGTCGGGAAGAGAGAATCCCGACGACTCTTCATGAAAAAGAAAAGAGGCGAATCTCATGAGCGGTATTAACGCGTTTACGGCATTCAGCGCAGGCAGGATGTGCACACCGGACGGAGAAAGGGCGTTCGACACCCTTGAATGGAAAAAGCACCCGATATTCGACGGTGTGGAGCTCAAGCATCTGGTGACAGGGGAACAGACGGGGGGAGCGTTCAGTTTCCATCTCGTGCGCATCGCCCCCGGCAAAGCGATCGAACTGCATGTTCACGAGACGCAGCTTGAAACGCACGAGGTGATCGCAGGACGAGGGATGTGCCTGAACGACGGGACAGAGATTCCGTACAATGCAGGAACTATCTCATTCTTTCCTGTAGGGGTTCCGCACGAAGTTCGCGCCGGGGAGGAGGGGCTCTCGCTTTTCGCCAAGTTTTTCCCCGCGCTCTGCTGAGGTTGTTCCAACAACGCATGCCTCTCGGAACTCCGAGGGAGCCATTCCGGTGTACTTCTTGAAACACCTGATGAAGTGGCTCTGGTCATAGAATCCGGCAGCCAGGGCCACTTCCGTCAGAGGGAGGCGCATATCGAGCATCATCTTCCGCGCTTTTCGTATCCTGTTCTGTGTCTGAAATTTGTGCGGAGGAAGGCCGACGCTTCTTTTGAACTCCCTGAGCAGATGAAACTTGCTGACGTGCAGAGCTTCCGCGAAGGTCCCGAGATCGAGAGGCTCCTCCGGATAAAGTAGCAGCCGTTGCCTCATCGCGCCTACGAACTCACGCTCTCTGTGAACAGTCTCCGAGTGCGACGACAAAAGACGGTCGAGCATGCGCCGGAATCCTGCGGGAAAGAATCCCGGATAGGAGGGAAACGCGCCGGGAAGAGCGCGCAGGCAGTCGGCCAGAAACTGCGCTCCACCGGATAGAGATCGCAACAGATCGCCGCCGACGCAGAAAGTGAGCATTTCGCCGTCGCTGCAGGAGGATAGGGCATGCGGTTGGTACGGAGGTATCACGAAAAAGGAGCCGGCTCGGTGAACAATCGTTGCGTTTTCCGTTTCAAGGCGTAGCGCCCCCGACACGACCACGCTCACCGTGTAGGTCGACACATGGTTGTGTTCGGGGTAGAAAAATTGCGAGCCCTTGAGGCTCACAACTTCCAGCCCCTGCTCCTCCGCGAGATAGTAGCGCACCTCGTTCTTTCTCATCGCCGCTCACTGCTGTCCAAGATAACTCATGTCAATAGATTGGACCTCCTGAACAATTCATAAATCCTTGCCGACACTTTGATCTCCATTTTAGGCCATACCCCCTGCATTCCCTTCGACGTTGGCGACGTCGGACTCCTTGATGAAGAGGGCGGTGATTAGGAATCCGCCGACATAGGAGATCAGGGTGCCTACGAGGTAGTTCATAATGCTGCCCGGCTGCATCAGCGGAAGCGCGACCAGTCCGGACGGCCCCCAGGAGGTGGCCATGACGCCGGTCGCCATGACATACGCGCCGCCGAAGCCCGCGCCAAGTCCTGCAGTGATGAACGGCTTGCCCAGAGGGAGCGTTACGCCGTAGATCAGGGGTTCGCCGATTCCTAACACGCCCGCTGGTAGCGCGCCCGCGATGACGCTCTGAATGCGCGCGTTCTTCACTTTACGCGCCTTCAGCCAGATGGCGACCGCCGCACCAACCTGCCCCGCTCCCGCCATTGAGAGCACCGGGAAGAGGGAGACACCGCCGAAGCTCTGGAGCTGGATGGCGTAGATAGGAATGAGGCCGTGATGCAGCCCCAGCAGGACCATGGGGAGGAAGAGCGCGGCGAGGACGTAGCCGGAGATAATGCTCACGACGGCGCTCTTGGAGTTCATGACCAGGCCTAGCGCATCGACCAGCCAGTCGGAGAAGTAGCCGGAGACGGGCATGACGACCAGGACCATCCCAAGCGCGACGACCAGGAGCGTGAGCAGCGGCGTGAAGATGAGGTCAAGCACGTTGGGGACAATTTTTCGGACGCGACCCTCGACTTTGGCCAGGATGTAGACGCCGAGAATGACGCCGATGATGCCGCCCTTACCGGTGGTGAGGATAGAGTTGAGCGGGACGTCCCTATCGAAGAGGCCGAGGAGCTGCGAGATCTCGTTGATCTGCACTCCGACCGTCATGGCGCCCACCATGCCGCCGAGCGCCTCTGTCGCGCCGAAGCACTTCGCCGCGTTGACGCCGGTGAAGATTGAGAAGTAGCCGAGGAAGGCGGATCCCAGGAGCTGGCAGATCAGCCGCGCGAATTCCCAGCCGGGACCTGCGATCGCCTGCTGCTTCAGCATGGTGGCGATGAGGCTTCCCAGCCCGTTGAAGATGCCCGCCGCGATGATCGCGGGAATGAGGGGGATGAAGATGCCCGCGATGGTCTCCAGGGCCACCTTGAGCGGTCCCTTCCGCTGGGCCTGCCTGACAGCGGCCTTCTTCTCCTCCCAGCCCTCCTTAACGGCACCGTCACGCGCGACGCCGAACACCTCCACTAGGATATCCGCGACCTTCTTCGCCTTTCCGGGACCGACGACGACATGGAGCATCGCCCCCTCCACGACGCCGAGCACTCCCTCTGTCGCCTTCAATCCGGCGACGTCAGCCTTTGTGGCCTCCTTCAGACGTATGCGAAGCCGCGTCATGCAGTTCGCCGTCGAGCAGACGTTCCCCTTGCCTCCGACAAGCTCCAGAATCCTGCCGGCCAATTCCGCGTTCGCTT
>JBAYOX010000053.1:0-9290 GCA_041678025.1 Aminobacteriaceae bacterium | reverse complement strand
CCACCAGGTCCTTTACCGTCTCGCCGTCCTTGTGGAAGCCCTCACCGTCAAGAAGCCAGCGCGCCTCCACGGGGCCGTCAATGTTCACCTGAACCGCGCCGAGGTGCCGCTTGTAGGAGACCTCCGCCTTGGCAAGTGACTCGTTCGCCACTGTGACCTTGAGCTCCTCGGGCTCGTCCCAATCGTCCACCTTCGAGAAGGAGATTGTATGCGCGCCGACGACGACGCCCTGAACGACCTCACCGCTGGCGTAGACGCCCTCTCCGTCCAGGCTCCAGGTGGCCTCCACGGGCTCGGTGATATCCACCGTGAGCGAGCCTTTGTGCTGCAGGTATGCACCCTCAGCCTTGCCTACGGAGCCCTTTGAGACAAAGACGGTGGCGTTCTCAGGAGTGTGCCAGTCGGCGACATCGGAGAAGATGACGGTGTACTCGCCCACGGGCACTTCTAGCAGTGTCTCGCCGCCAGCAAGCAGCTCGTCCCTTCCTTCAAGCCTCCACTTCGCAGTCTCCGGCCCGTCTATGGCTACAGCCACGGAGCCTGTGTGCTTCTCGTAGGCCCTGTCTACCTCGGCCACCGAGTCGCGCGTCACCGCCACCTGAATTGACGAAGGGCTATCCCAGTCACGGACTGCGGAGAAGGAGAGAGTGTAGACCCCCACCGGAAGCTCGGAGACGATCTCACCGTCCGCATACAGCCCCCTGCCGTTTATCGCCCAGCTCGCGTCGCCCGGCCCCTCTATGTTCACCCGGATTGAACCGACATGCTGGACGTAGACTCCACGAGAATATACGGAGGAGTCCTTCTCAACCTGAACAGATACATTCGCTGGCTTGTCCCAGTTGGCGACCTCGGCAAAGCTTACGGTGCGCTCGCCCGTCGGTATGCCTTCTGCTGCCTCGCCGCCAGCATACGCTCCCTCGCCATCGAGGCTCCAAGCGGAACCTTCCGGGCCGATGATCGTCACCACGACCGAACCAGTCTGCCTCTTGTAGACGCCCGTCAGGGCAAGCGACGCTTTGGTTGGGACAGTGACGGCCTGCGGCTCGGGCGAATCCCATCCCGGGACCTCAGAGAAGGTCACTGTGCGCTTTCCAGCAATATTGCCGATTGTCTGGTCGCTCTCGAACCGGTCCTCGCCGTTCAGCGACCAGCCTCCCTCCTCCGGCCCCTCGATGACGACCCAGAGAGAGGCGTTCTGCTGGCGGTACTGGCCGCCCACCTCCGTCTCCGCATCGGCTGCTACGGCGATAAGGGAGTCGGTGGGGGCAGTCCACAGGTCGACTTCATGATAGGAGACCGTGTGCTCTCCGACCGGCACTCCGGCAAGAATGTAGCCGCTCTCGTAGCGCCCCTTGCCGTCGAGGCTCCAGCGAGAGGAGCCCGGCCCCTCTATCGCGACGGTGACCGATCCCCTCTCGTTCTTAACCGCAGCACCGACGTTCAGATGCCCGGAGGCGGTCTTTCCGGCCAGAGCCTTGTCCCTGCCGGCAAACTCGAGTATTCGCTCCTTGACCTGGGAGGCCGTAAGCTCCGGGTCCGTAGCGGCGATCAGGGCGGCCGCGCCCGCAGCGAAGCCGGAGGCCGCGGATGTGCCGTTCATCATCTTGTATCCGCCGTCCACGGCTGTGCTCAGTATCTCGTAGCCGGGGGCAGCTACGTCCACAGCGAGCCCGTAGTTTGCCGACTTCACCGGTGCGCCGCTCTTCATCACGGCCGTGACTGTGAGTACCCCTTCGGATGAGAGAGATGCGGGATATATTTTGTTCCCTTTGTAGCCGCCACCTGAGGAGTCAATGTTCTGCCCCTCGTTGCCCGCCGCCGCGACGAGAAGAACCCCTGCGTCGGATACTGCCCGGCAGGCCACGGCAAGGGGATCGGAGTCCAGATCCTCTACCTCCGGCGTCCAAGCGCCGAAGGCCATGCTCGCCACACGGATGTTCAGACCGAGTTTCTTCTGTCCAAGCACATAGTCAAGACCCGCTATGACGTGCCCGTAGCTACCCGCCCCGTTCCCATCCATCACCTTCACGCTTAGCAGGCGGGTCGTCCAGTTCACACCCGACGTCCCGAGTCCGTTGTTCCCAACAGCGCCGACTATCCCCGCCACAAGCGTCCCATGCCCGTTATCGTCCACCGGGTTCGCTCCGAAACTGACGAGGTTCCTGCCGAACTTCCCGTCCCTGTCCTGTCCGATGTTTGCAGCCAGGTCCTCATGGTCTGCCTTGATCCCAGTGTCGAGGATTGCTACGTAGACATCCTCGCCGCCGGTTGACAGATCCCAAGCTTCGCTTGCGTTGATATGCTCAATGCCCCAAGACGAGGGGAGCTCGGGGTCGTCGGGCGTACCGAGGATTTTGACTATGTAGTTTGGCGTCGCTCCCCTTACGCCCGGCATCGTGCGGACCTCTGCCAGAAGGTCGTCCACGGACTTCTCCGCCGACTTCAGCTGGAAGATGTACTTGCCCGTGGCGTCCGCGATCGCCTCATAAGAGCGGATCACCTTAGAGCCTGTCGCCTCGGCGACTTGCCCTGACAGAGCCTCGACGTCCGACGCGCCACCTGGCGCGTCCATTACTACAAGCACATCGCCCCTCACGAACTCAAGGTTCGGGGCCTTAGGCTGCGCACAAGCACAGCCGCCGTACAGGAACAAGAAGAGCAGGGTAAACAACAGTTTCATTTTTTTCATTCCCATCACCATCCATTAACTGTGCTGTGATAATACGCGTGTTTATCGTACACCATCGTTTCCAGATGTCAATTGGAGTGAAAGCGTCTGTACACAAGTACGCTCCACTTTTTTGCAGTGAACTCCCCGTATGGTGGGCGGCGCTTCTTCCATCACCGCTCCATGCCTATCTTCGCCTTCAGACCCCACACCAGCCTGTACACGGGGGGTATCAGGAAGAGGGCCAGCACCCCTCCGGCTATCAGACCGCCAATGGAGACAATCGCCATCGGCGAGCGGTAGGATCCTCCCTGCCCTACCCCCATGGCCAGAGGGATCATCGCGATCACGGACGTCGCGTCCGCCATGATTATAGGGCGCAGTCGGACCTTGCACGCCTCGACAATCGCGGACGCCGGGTCCATGCCATCCCTTCTCAGGATCTCGGCGAAGTCGACGACGACTATGGCGTTGTTGACCACCAGCCCCACCAGCATGATGACCCCCATAAGGCCGTAGACCGACAGGGGCGTGGCGGTCAGCACCAGCGAGGGGATAACGCCGATTATCGATAGCGGGACCGTCAGCATTATCACCAGAGCGAAGAGGAACGACTCAAGGATTGCCGCTATCATCAGGAAGGTCAACAGTATAGCCAGGCCAAGGGCGAAGTTCAGAGTCCCGAAGTTCTCCTGTATAGAACGTATCTCACCGGCGTAGGAGAAACCGTACCCGTGCGGCAGTGGTATCTCCTCAAGGCGGCTTCTGATTATCCTGTAGACGTCACCGACCGTGAGCCCCTGTACATCCGCCTCCACCGTTATGGAGCGCTGCCTGTCCTTGCGCAGTATCTGTGTCGGCCCCATCGTGTGCTTAAGAGCCGCCAGATCCCTCAGCGACACAAAGCCGTCCGACGTCGGAAAGGGCAGGTCCGGCAGAAGGAAGGGGCTTGCCACCTCGTCCGCCTTCAGCTTCACCAGTATGTCGTACTCCTTGCCCCCCTCGCGGAAGACCCCGGCCTTCAGCCCGGTAACGTAGCCGCGCAGCATGTCGGACAGACTTTCGGCGTTGAAGTTCAGCCTGGCCATCCTTAGCCTGTCGGGGATCATCTGTATCTCCGGACGCCCCGTCCGCCAGTCGGTGTCCACGTCGACCACGCCGTCAATGCGTCGGAGCTCCTCCATGACCGTGACCGCGAGGTCGTTCAGCACGCCCGCGTCCTCCCCCCTCACCACCACCTGGATGGGCTTGCCGCGCACTCCCCCACGTCCCCCCCCTGCTGATACGCCGGCCTTCACGTCAGGCAGCGACGCCAGAAGTGGACGCAGAGGTGCGGCGAAGGTGAAGCTGGACGGCCTGTCGGGCGTCTCCTCAAGGTAGATGCGTATGGACGATCTGTTAAGCCCCGACCTCGAGCCCCCTCCGCCTATAACGACACTCGCCCCTGACACGTGCGGCAACGACAGAACATAGTTCTCCATCTGCCTGGTAAGACGATCGGTCATCGCCAAAGACGCGGACGCCGACGTCTCCATGCTGATAGACACCTGCCCCTCGTCCGACATCGGGAAGAACTGGAAGCCTACGCGACCCGCCAGCATCACGGATCCGACGCACAGGAGGATGAAGAGCAGTATCGTCAAAGCGGGAAAGCGGACCGTCAGACGCACCAGCACGTGGTGCAAATCCTCGAAGCCCTGGTATAGCCACTGCCACCACCCGGTCAGCAGGCGGCTGAACCCGGAGGGCATGGCGGAACCGCCCATCCGGGCGGCCAGCATCGGGGTGACGGTCAGTGCCACCCACAAAGAGAAGAGTGTGGAGAAGACCACCGTCATCGCGAACGGATTGAACATCTGTCCCATCGACCCTCCCGCCAGAGCGATAGGGATGAAGACGCCCAGGTTGGTAGAGGTGGTGGACAGCACCGCGAGAGCTATCTCCCTGGTCCCGAGCTCTGCCGCCTCCATCCGATTGTGCCCCATCTCTCTGAACCTGATGATGTTCTCTATGACAAGTATCGAATTGTTAACGAGTATACCGGTCGATATCGCCAGTCCGAGCGTGGTCATGAGGTTGAGTGTGTAACCCGCCAGCGCCATGGGCATGAAGGTCGCCACGACCGCCGTCGGCATCACGAAAGCCACAAGCAGAGTAACTGAGAGTCGCCGCAGGAAGAGAAAGAGTATCAGGCCGGTCAGAAGGGTTCCGATTATCATATCGCGGAAGACGTTCCAGATAGATTCGGATATCAGCTCCCCGTCGTCGAACGGGATCGCCATGGAGAAGCCGAGCGGGAGGTCGGGCACGATACGGTCCAGAAGTTCGCGCACCGCCGCGCTTGCCTTCACGACGTTGCCGTCCGGCACGGCCGTAAGGTTGAGTATGAACGAGTCGCTTCCATTATAGCGCGCCAGACGGCGCACCTCCGCGGTGGAGTCGGTCACAGTGGCTATATCGGCCAGACGCACGGACGCCCCTTTGGACAGGGGAATCTGCAGATCCTCCAGCTCGCGCACCGTCGCGGACTCTCCCACCACCCGCAGGATCGACTCCTGGTCACCCAGCGATATGCGTCCCGACGGGGAGCTGTAGTTGCCGCTCTTTATGAAGTTCGTCACCTGGCGTATGCCTAGGCCGAGACTCGCGAGGGCCACCGGTTCAAGGTCCACGTGGATCTCACGCGTCAGCCCGCCATCCAGGGATACGTCCGCCACATCGGTCACCTGCGAAAGCCTGCGCTGCACTCTGTCCTCCAGGATGTCGAAGGCCCTCTGCGGCGGCAGGGTGGAGGTGAAGACTATCGACATGAAGGAGCGCGCGTTCATGTCGAACTTCCTGACCACCGGGTCTTCGGCGTCCTCGGGCAGGCTCGCCGTCCTGATTCGGTTGGCCACGTCCACCGCCGCGTCCGCCAGGTCCACGTCCGCGTCGAACTCCACGAAGACGAACGACAGCCCCTCAAGAGAGGTGCTCTCTATCCTCCTGCTCCCCTGCACCTGGCTGATCGAGTCCTCGAGCGGCTTGGTCACAAGGGTCTCCATATCCTCCGGGCCAGCCCCCGAGTAACGGGTGACGACCGAGACGAACGGGACCTCGATCTTGGGAAGAAGCGAGATGCCCATGCCGTTCATCGCCGACAGCCCCAGCAGCACGGCGAGGATCACTATCACAAGGGTCAGGACGGGACGTCTGATCGATACTCCGATAATACCCATTTACGAGTCGCCGTCCTCGTCCCCTCTGCCCGTGCGCAACAGGCCGTCCGAGATCGTCACCCTGGCACCATCGTACAGGCTGCCCGCCCCCAGCTTGGCCACCCTGTCGCCTGGCGCGATCCCGGAGAGCACCTCCACGAAGCCACCGCTCCCCTCTCCTGCCTCAATGTCGCGCCGGGCCGCCCTCTCGCCCTCCACCACAAAGACATACACGCGCCCGTCCTCTCGCAGGATCGACTCGTATGGTATGGCGATTGCGCCCTCCTTGCGGACCATGCGCACCTCCATGCGCGCGTAATCCCCTGGTATCAGCGGGCAGTCCGGAGGAAGGCGGACGATGCCGCGAAAGAAGCCGGTTGCGGGGTCGGCCTCAGGGTCCATCCGAAAGATGCTCCCCATGGTCTCACCGCCCCAAGGCGCCCTCACCAGCACGTCCATCCCCGGCTTGATCAGACCGCGAATGGTCGGAGAGATCAGCATCTCCACCTCGCGGCGGTCGAAATCCGCCACGGCAAGCAGCTCGCGTCCGGGGTCGGCGAACTCCCCCCTCTCGACGCTCTTGCGGACCACGACGCCGTTCAGCGCTGAGCGTATCTGGATGCGCGACACAGTGGTGCGCGCGTCGCGGAGCTTTGCGGCCTCCTCCTGCACCGCCACGTTGGCCCTGTCAAGCTCCTGCTTCGACGTTCCCCCCGCCTGGAGCAGGCTCTGAAGCCGCTCGTAGCGCGATATAGCGTCGTCGTAGGCCGCCTGGCGAGCGCCGAGCAACGCGACCTGGCTCTGTCCCGCGAGCGAGACCAGCACGTCCCCCTTCTTGACGACATCGCCGACCTCGACGTTAACCTCCTCGACCACCTCGCGCGACGGGGTCGAGACCTTCTGAACCTGCGCGGAGCGCACCGTGCCGAAGAAGCTGCGCCATATCTCGAAGAGCTGCGGCTGAACCTCGTAAACCGTGATCGTTATCCCGGCGGTAGGCGGCGGAATACGGCTCTGCGCCCCCGAAGGGACCGCTATCCTGTAGCCAAGGAAGCCGAGTGTACCGGCCAGAAGAAGCACCCAGAACAGAACATTAGCTTTTTTCAATAACGACATTACAACCTCCCGTCGCTCGCAGCACCGCGAGGAATCCTGCTGTTTATTCTATCATCTTACAAGAATAACTGACCGAACAACATACCGGCGGCGGCTGACAAAGATACCACCAGGGTTATGTAAGCCAGGGTCTTCTTCGGACCCAGTATGCCGTTAATCACCAGCATGCTGGGCAGAGAGAGCGCCGGTCCTGCCAGGAGAAGAGCTAGGGCGGGCCCCCTCCCCATGCCAGCGCCGATCAGCCCCTCAAGGATAGGCACCTCGGTCAGAGTGGCGAAGTACATGAATGCGCCGGACAGTGACGCAAAGAAGTTTGCGCCAAGCGAGTTACCCCCCACCAGCATCGCCACGTAGCGCCCGGGGATCAGGGCCTCATGCCCCGGACGTCCCAGCAGAAAACCCGCCGCCAACACCCCCGCGAATAGAAGCGGGGTCACCATCAGCGTGTAATCGCGAGTCGACGACATCCACTCGCAGAGCTCGTCCCGCGAGAACCAGACCCGAGACGCGAAGAGCACAAAGAGAAGAGCCAAGCCCGAGAGCAACCATTTCACTCCGTAAACCCTACTCCAGAGTCCGCCGGGTACGCGCGGAAGCGCCCAGTTGGCGAAGACCAGGAAAAGGATCATGCCCGAGATATGCGTCACGGTCATCCAGAGAGGACGATCACCCCCGGCTTCCGGCACGGAGGCGAATCCCTGCTGTCGCTCCCTCTCCTCGCCGGAGAAGAGCGACCCCATGATAACACCGATCAGCAGGCTGATAATGACCGACCCTATCGCACGAGCCAAACCGAGTTCAAAACCCAACACACGAGCGGTAAGCACTATGGCCAGCACGTTGATAGCAGGGCCTGAGTAGAGGAATGCCGTAGCAGGCCCCAGACCGGCCCCTCTTGAGTATATCCCGGCAAACAGGGGCAGGACGGTGCATGAACAGACCGCCAGAACGCTTCCGGATACCGACGCCACTGTATAAGCTATCCATTTTTTCGCCTGTGCGCCAAGATACTTCATAACGGACTGCCTACTGACGAAGACCGACACCGCCCCGGCGATGAAGAAAGCCGGGACGAGGCAGAGCAGAACATGCTCCCTGGCGTAGTCGCTCATCATCGCCGCCGACTCGGCCAACGCCGCTACCAGCCTCTCGTCCTCCATAGGGACGAAGTAGAACACCAGGAAGAAGGCACCAATCCACAGTAGTTTAGCTCTGTCGCTCATCCTCACCATCTCCATCTCTCAAAGTATGTGGCGTTTTATTCACATATCTCGTAAAAAAAAAACAGAATGAGGTTAACGCCCCTGCCCCACCCCGGCCAGCATCTCCCTGATTCTCTCCGGCGACGGTACGGCGCCCGCAGACAGCAGCTTTCCGTCAACGACGAGGGCGGGCGTTGAGACAACGCCATACTCCATGATCTTCATGACGTCCGTGACTTTTTCAATCTCGCAGTCCAGCCCCAGCTCCTCTGCTGCCTTCTCCGTCGTCTCGGACAGTTTTTTGCACTTAGCGCACCCTGCTCCCAGTATCTGAATCTTCATCAGTATCATCCTCCTCCATTGATACACCACAGGCGCATGCCGTGGCGAACAGGCCCGGTTCCTCACCGCGCGCCACCCTCTCCACACAGGCGAGCAGCGGCGCAAGGCAGCTCATCCTAAGGGAGTAGTAGACGTTCAATCCCTCCCTTCTGTCCTCCAGCATCCCTAGCGATTTCATCAGGGCAAGATGTTTGCTGATAGTGGTCCTGTCGAAATGAAACATCTCGGCGATGTCGCACACGCACATCTCGCGCCTAGCAAGCGCCTCCACTATCGTCATCCGAACCGGATGAGCGATTCCCTTGAGGATAGCCGCCTTCTTCCGCTGGATATCATCTATCATCGGCACCCCTCCTCTCGTATCTATGTGGCGATTTTACCACTTATGCTGGCGGCGTCAAGAGTGCCGCTGGTACAATAGAGACACTTTTATGAATCCGGACAGATTAAGGAGAAATAAATAATGGATGATGTGCGCAGAGAGGTGAGAGAGCGCTACGCCAGGGCGGCGAGGGACCCGAGGGGAGCGGGCATCGTAAACATGACCCGAAGGAACTACGACGGGGCGACTCTTGAGGCAGCGCCAAAGGGGATAGCCGCTCACTCCTTCGGCTGCGGCAACCCGACTGAAGCGGCGCGTCTGCGTCCGGGGGAGACAGTGCTCGACCTCGGCTGCGGCGCGGGGCTGGACATTTTTTTAGCCTCCGCGGCGGTGGGCCCCGACGGTCGCGTGATAGGGCTGGACATGACTGACGAGATGCT
>JBAYOX010000052.1:0-9444 GCA_041678025.1 Aminobacteriaceae bacterium | reverse complement strand
GATTCCATAGATTGCCTTGGACGCTCCCCCCGCACGTAGACCCTGTCGGAGTAGCAGATCCTCAGTGGCCGGTCGGTCGGGGAGTGATGCGACGCTAGGTGCGCGACGGCCGCAAGAGTTATGTCGCCCCTCAGACAGCATGGCTCGCCGTAGGGGGAGGACAGAGTGATCAGCTTCTGCCTGAAAGAAACGGGCAGACGATCCCAGGTCGACTCCAAAAGCTGTAGTCCGGATGGCAGAAACGGAGTGTAACCCCATCTGCAGAAGAGTGAGTGAAAGGTTTTTCTGCACTCCTCCATGGCCGATGCAAGGTCTCCTCCTACGTGAGTACACCCTCCCGGAAGCCTGTTCATCCGCTTCTCCTTACACAAGGCCAATTCATATCGATTCCTCGCTTTAGTCAGGTGATATGCTATCATAGTATTTCAACTGTCGGCATGATATCATTCTCCTGCGTATGTGTAAAGGCCTCTCGACAGGATAACGGGAGAGTTATACACTTTGTGCGGGAGGCTGCGGTATGGCGAAAAAAGTAGCTGTCAGGTACTTCTGTTCCGTCTGCGGAGAGTCCTCCGCCTCCTGGGCGGGGCGGTGTCCTTCGTGCGGCGAGTGGGGCACTCTAGAGAAGAGCGTTCCGGAATCGGCCGGTGGCACTCGTACCAGCGGGAGCGCGGTTGCGAAAAGCGTCAGGGCCACCGACGCCGTGCCACAGTCGCGTGTGACCTCCGGCTTTGATGATTTCGACCGAGTGCTCGGAGGCGGCTTCGTCCCTGGAGGTGTCTACCTTCTGGGGGGGCAGCCTGGCATCGGAAAGTCGACGTTGCTGCTGCAGGTTTGCGGCAAGATGACAAAGCAGGGTGCACCGGTGCTTTATATTTCGGGAGAGGAGTCCGAAGCGCAGATAGCGATGCGCGCCGGACGATTGGGTGTCCTCTCGGAGGACCTTATCCTCGTATGCACAAGCGATATAGCCGGTGCCCTCGAGGCTCTGCCCGGTATGAGTTTCATGGTGGTCGACAGCGTTCAGGCGATGAGCGTCGAGGGAGAGGGGGGGTGGCCTGGCAGCCCCGCGCAGGTGCGCGCGGTCGCACAGACGTGCATATCGGCGGCCAAGGAGCGGGGAGTTCCCTCCGTGCTGGTCGGCCATATCACCAAGGAGGGGCGTATAGCCGGTCCCATGCTTCTTGAACACATGGTCGACGCTGTCCTCACCTTCTCGGGTGAGGACTACTCCCCGTACAGGATGCTACGTGCAGGGAAAAACCGGTACGGCAGCACAGAGGAGCTCGGTGTGTTCGAAATGACTGACACTGGGCTCGCCCCTGTGCAGGACGTGAGCGGGCTGTACTGGAACAGGTCGCCCGATACTGTACCGGGCGTGGCGATGACCGTTGCTGTCGAGGGGAGTCTTCCTCTGATCGCGGAGATTCAGTCCCTCGCTGTTGCAACGGCTTTTCCCTACCCTAAGCGCACTGGGAGGGGAGTGGATGTCAACAAGATGCAGCTCTTCTCCGCGGTGCTTGAAAAACGGTGCGGTGTAGGTTGCTCGCTGTTCGATATATATGTAAACATAGCGGGAGGGCTTCTTCTGAGGGAGCCGGCGGCGGACCTGGCAATCTGTGCTGCACTTGCGTCGGCGGTCCGCGACGTACCTCTCCCCTCCGACTGCGTCTTCCTGGGAGAAGTCGGCCTTGCCGGTGAGGTGCGTCCGGTGGCGAGGCTCGGCCGCAGGCTTCAGGAGGCAGCGAGGCTCGGGTTCAGGCGGGCTGTCATAAGCTCCCGCGAGAGAGGGTCGGGAAGGGATTATCCACTCGAAGCGATAGCCGTTTCGACCCTGAAAGAAGCTCTGAAGGCGGTGATGAAATGAGACTGTTCTGTAAAAAAAAGAGCACGCTGCTGCTCATGCTCCTGTTGCTGAGGCTTACGGCATCCCCCCTGCTTGCAGGGGAGAGAGGCAGGGTGTTCACCGCCGGACTGGAGGGGACTGTCGGGGTATCGATGGAGGTCTTCGCCGCCGGGGTTCTGGAGCGTGCGACGGAGGAGAGGGCGGGGCTGGTGGTCTTCCGTATGGATACTCCGGGGGGGCTGGTCAGCTCCATGAGGGCCATGACCGGCGCGATTCTCGATTCACCGGTACCTGTCGTCGTGTGGGTGTCTCCCGAGGGCTCAAGGGCCGCATCGGCCGGCGCTTTTATTCTTCAAGCCGCTCACATCGCGGCGATGGCACCGGGCACCAATGTCGGCGCGGCTCAGCCGGTGATGGCGTCGGGGCAGGACGCCCCCGACCTAGATATGAAGAAGAAGATAACCAACGACCTGGCAGCTCACATGAGGTCTCTTGCGCAGCTGAGAAGGCGAAACCCGGATCTCGCCGAGCGCATGGTGACAGCCAGCGTCTCTCTTACAGCGGAGGAGGCCCTGGCCGGAGGCCTGGTGGACCTCTCCGCTCCCTCTCTTGAGTCGCTGCTGGTGGCAGTCAGCGGCAGGAGCGTCACTGTTAAGGGTGAGGAGAGGGTTATCGAATTCGACCCGTCTAATCCAGTGGAGATATCCATGTCCTCGCGCGAGAAAGTGCTGCAGTTCATCTCAAGCCCGGACATAGCCTACATGCTGCTCTCGGCGGGGGTATTGATGATTGTGCTTGAGGTCCTGTCACCGGGCGGATTCGTCCTTGGGACGTCCGGAGCGGTAATGGTGCTCCTGGGTGCGTTCGGGCTGCGGATGCTGCCCTTCAACTGGGCAGGTGTCATCCTCCTTGTGGCGGGTATCGTGGTACTGGTTCTGGATCTCATGGTAGGCGGCATCGGGGTTCTCAGCCTGTTTGGCCTGGCCTCTCTGGTCACTGGCGGGCTGATTCTTTTCAGGGCGCCGGGGGGTGAGCTGTTGAACGTATCGATGGGCATGATCGGTGGTATGAGCCTTGCCTTTGGCCTCTTCTTCATCGGGGCCCTTTATCTGGTGCTTCGTTCGCACGGGAGGAGGCCTGTCTCCGGCTCCGAGGGGATGATCGGCAGGAGGGCGGTGGTGGTGGAGGATCTGAATCCGGACGGGATGGTCCGGTGCCACGGGGAGATATGGAGTGCCAGGGGCGTCGGTGGCGCTGTCTTCTCCAGAGATGACGAGGTTGTCGTGTTCGATATGGACGGTTTTACGCTGCTGGTTAGTGACGGTGCCCGGGATAAATTAGCCGGGGCGGATATCGAGTCTGCAAAGGAGGTTTGATTGTTATGTTCGACCTGTTGGATATGCTGTTCAGCCTTGGGACGTCCTTCGGTTTTCTGCTGATCCTGCTTTTCTTCCTGTCGTCCGCGATCAAGGTGGTACCTGAGTATCAGCGCCTGGTGGTCTTCAGACTGGGGAGGCTGATCGGTGCCAAAGGGCCGGGAATGGTGCTTGTGATACCGGTCATAGACAGGGTGGTACGTGTGGATATGCGCGTGGTCACGCTGGACGTGCCGGTGCAGGAGGTCATAACGAAGGATAATGTCCCGATAAAGGTGAACGCTGTGGTCTACTTCCGTGTTATGGACCCGTCATTCTCTGTCGTCGAGGTCGAGAATCACGTGCTGGCCACCAGTCTGCTGTCGCAGACCACCCTGCGTTCGGTAATCGGATCAGTTGATCTGGACGAGGTGCTCTCATCAAGGGAGAAAATAAACAGCGAGCTTCAGAAAATCATCGACGATAGGACCGACTCCTGGGGAATCAAGGTAAGTGCGGTGGAGCTGAAGGAGCTTGAGCTGCCCGAGAGCATGAAGCGAGCCATGGCAAAGCAGGCCGAGGCGGAGCGCGAGCGCCGGGCCAAGATCATCAACGCCGAGGGAGAGCTTCAGGCGGCGGAGAAGCTCAGCGAGGCGGCCAGGCAGATGGAGAGGTCGCCGATAACCCTGCAGCTCAGGTATCTTCAGACGATGAGAGAGGTGAGCGTGGGGGAGAAGGCTACCACGACCATCTTCCCCTTCCCGATAGAGCTGGCCAGGCCCTTCATAGACTTGCTCTCCGCCAGGGAAAAGAAAGACTGATAGAGCGGCAGCAAACAGAGGATTCAAGGAGGAAGGTATATGGGCTACGATTTTCGATCCATTGAGCTGAAATGGCAGAAGAAGTGGGAGGAAGAGGGCACGTTCAATGCCGACGCGGATCCGGGGAGGGAGAAGTTCTACTGCCTGGAGATGTTTCCGTATCCGAGCGGCGCTCTGCATATGGGTCACCTGCGGAACTACTCGATAGGCGATATGCTGACGCGCTTCCTGTGGAAGCGGGGCCTGAACGTGCTTCACCCCATCGGCTTCGACGCATTCGGCATGCCGGCGGAGAACGCGGCGATAAAGAGCAAGACCCCCGCGCACAAGTGGACCTGGGACAACATCGAGTACATGACCGAGCAGCTCAAGCGCATGGGGTGCAGCTACGACTGGCGGCGCAGGATCGAGACTTGCAACCCGGACTACTACAGGTGGACCCAGTGGATCTTCCTCCAGTTTCTTAAAAAGGGTCTGGCCTACAGGAAGAACGCGCCTGTGAACTGGTGCGAAAGCTGCGGCACGGTGCTGGCCAATGAGCAGGTGATAAACGACGGGCACTGCTGGAGGTGCGACTCGCTTGTAACGAAGCGCAGCCTGGAGCAGTGGTTTCTCCGCATAACCGACTACGCTCAGGAGCTTCTAGACGATCTGGACAATCTGCCCGGCTGGCCTGAGAGGGTCAAGACGATGCAGCGCAACTGGATAGGCCGGTCCGAGGGGGCGCGCCTCTCCTTCACGGAGAGGACGACCGGTACAGTCATCGAGACCTTCACAACCCGCTTCGACACGATCTTCGGGGTAACCTTCCTGGCGCTGGCGCCGGAGCACCCCTTCGTCGAGAGGATGTGCGAGGCGTCCCCCAAGTCCGCGGATATACGCGCTTTTGTTCGAAAGTGCGCCGCCCAGAGCTCGATAGAGAGGACTGCGGTCGGCGGGGAGAAGGAGGGTCTGTTTACCGGGTTCAGCGCTGTCAACCCGGTCACAGGCGAGGAGGTCCCGATCCTGATTGCGAACTACATCCTTATGGACTACGGCACCGGGGCCATAATGGGAGTACCGGCGCACGACCAGAGGGACTTCGAGTTCGCCAGGGAGTACGGCATCCCGATAAAGGTCGTGATACAGCCGAAAGACGCGGCTCTGTGCGTGGATGAGATGAAGAGCGCCTTCGAGGACGACGGAGTGACGTGCAACTCCGGGGAGTTCGACGGCCTGCCCACCGTAGAGGCGATACCAGCCATGATAGACTGGGGCGTCGAGAAGGGCTACTGCAAGCGCGAGGTGAACTTCCGCCTCCGCGACTGGCTGATATCCCGTCAGCGCTACTGGGGTGCTCCCATTCCGGTCGTCTACTGCGACGACTGCGGAATCGTCCCCGTCCCGGAGGAGGAGCTGCCGGTGCTGCTTCCTGTCGACGTGCAGTTCAGGGAGGATGGCAGATCGCCACTGGCAGATGACAAGCAGTGGCTCTCCGTCCCGTGCCCTAGATGCGGCAGGCCGGGGCACCGAGAGGCGGACACTATGGATACCTTTATCTGTTCGTCATGGTACTTCTTCCGCTACTGCTCGTCCCACGACGACACGGTGGCGTTCAATGCGGAGGAGGCCAACTACTGGATGCCGGTGGACCAGTACATCGGCGGCATCGAGCACGCCTGCCTGCATCTTATCTACGCCCGCTTCTTCACAAAGTTCTTCGCTGACCTCGGACTATCCAGCGCACGCGAGCCCTTCACGAACCTTCTGACACAGGGGATGGTTATCAAGGACGGTGCCAAGATGTCAAAGTCGCTCGGCAATGTCGTGGACCCGAACGAGATAATCAAGGTCTACGGAGCGGACACAGCGAGGCTCTTTATCCTCTTCGCGGCACCTCCGGGCAACGACCTGGACTGGAGTGAGCATGGAGTGGAGGGGGCGCATCGATTCCTCAACCGCGTCTGGCGACTGGTGGAGGAGAACCTTCATGAGCTGGAGGGGGGGAGCGCTCCGATCCCGATGGCCGGTCTGACAGACCGAAGGCTTCGCGACATGAAGAGAAAGATACACAGCACGATTCAGGCGGTGACCCAGGATATATCCGGCGAGAAACAGTTCAATACAGCAGTAGCGCGCCTCATGGAGCTGCTTAACGCGCTGCTTGCCTTCAACCCGGAAGGGGAGAAGGAGATGTCTCTCTTCCGGGAGGGTGTAGAGGTGCTACTATCCTGCCTGAACCCGTTCTGCCCCCACATCACCGAGGAGCTATGGTCGCTGACGGGGCACGGAGAGGCTCTTGCCATGGAACCCTGGCCGGAGGCGGACGAAGAGGCCATCGAGATGGACTCGGTGACCGTTGTGGTCCAGATAAACGGTAAGCTGCGCGAGAGGACCGAGCTCCCCGCAGGTCTTTCAAAGGAGGAGCTGCAGGAGAGGGTCATGTCGCTTCCTTCGGTCATAAGGCGGCTTGAAGGGGTACAGGTTGTACGCATAGTCACCGTGCCGGACAAACTGGTCAACATCGTGGTGAGGGAGTAGTGCCTCATCTAAAGGTAATATCCTCAGGAGGTGCCTCCGGCCGCAGGCTTCTGGCCACGGAGCTGGAGGCGCTCCAGAATAAGGGGAGGGCTCATGCGAGCACTCGCGAGGGAGGCGACTGGCGCGAGATCATCTCCGCCGGTCGCACGATGGGGCTGTTCGAGGAGAGGCGAGTCTCGGTAATAGAGTCGGCAGAGGCCCTCGGCCCCTTCCCCGACGTGCTGATCTCCAGTCTTGAGGGGGAGGAGGCTATAGAGGTCCTGCTTCTTGTCTACGAGAAGGAACCAGGAAAGGCCTTCTCTCCCGCTGCCAGAAAAAAGATGAGCTTCATTAAGGGGGAGTCAGTCCCTTACTGGTCCTCGCAGAGGAAGAGGTGGCTGCTCGACATGGCGAAAAGACAGGGGGCCGCTCTCGAGGATGACGCCGCCGCGCTTTTGGTGGAGCTTCTGGAGGATCCCGAGGAGGTAAGGGCGGAGCTGGAAAAGCTTTCTGCATATGCGGACGGCGCTCCAATAGACGCTGGTATGGTTAAGAATCTCTCATTCGACGAGGGTAGAAACCTGATGCTCAAGTTCCTAGACTCATTCTGCCAGGCGAGGGTGCCCGAGGTCTTGAGCGTTTTGGAGCGCTTCAAAAGAGAGCCCAGCATGCTTCCTCTTCTGACGGGGCTTTACAACAGGGTGCGCCCGGCTCTGTATCTCGGGGCCTTCTCACCATCGGATGCGGGCGGCGTGCTGTCCGCGCTTGAGATCAAGGACTACCCGCTAAGGATGGCGAAGGAGGCGCTTCGACAGTACTCGCCCCAGTCGCTGTCGGAGCTCGCCTTTAGTCTTATCACCCTCTCCTGGAGGGAGAAGACAGCCTCTGCCGAGGGGTGGCCGGGCTTTGAAGCAGAGCTGCTTCGGTGTATGGGCACGTCTGGGCGGGGCATGAAAAAAAGCTGAACGACTCGTCTCGTTCAGCTGCTTCTTGTGCGTTCATTACACTTTCTTCTCAGGAGTAGCAGTATCTTTGCTATGCCGTCTGCTTCTCCCCCGACAGAGCCTTGACCCTGTTTGTGATCATGGATTTTCTACGAGCTGCTGTATTGCCGTGCATGACTCCCTTTACCACTGCCTTGTCGATCACGCTCTGTGCAATGGAAAGCTGCGTCAGTGCCAGAGTCTCGTCTCCACCTTCGACGGCCTCCAGGACTTTCTTCACGGCATTTTTACAACGAGTCTTCCAGAAACGGTTGTATAGTCTGTTCCTTTCGCTCGTCTTCATTCTTTTGATCGCGGACTTTTTATTCGGCATGTTTCTCACCTCCTCCGGGCACAACCGTGCCATTCTAGCACGGTTTCTGTTATATTTGCAAGAGAGCGGGAGAAAAGAAAATCGTCGGCCGCTCCAGCGCTCGGGGAGGCGCAGGAGCGAAACTACCAACAGTGATTCTGTGCGTATCGAGAGAGGGTTATCTATGCAATATCCGTCTATGGACTCGGTTTTCGGGCCGGAGGGGCTATTAAAAAAGGGGTTTCCTGCGTTTGAGTACAGGGGCGAGCAGCTTGAGCTCGCTTCGGAAGTTGACAGAGCGATCTTTTCCGAGGGTGAGTTCATCCTTGCGGCGGAGGCCCCACCGGGCGTGGGCAAGACATTCGCACTGCTTGCACCCGCGATGCTGCGCTCCTCCGTCACAGGAGAGACCATCCTCTTTCTGACTGCGAGTATTCCGCTACAGGAGCAGCTCATAATGAAGGATCTGCCGCGCCTGAACGATCTGCTGGGGCTGAACCTGTCATTCGGGCTGCTGAAGGGTAAGGGTAACTACGCCTGCCTGTCTAGGGCGCTCGAGGAGTATGATGGGAATGAGGGGCACCAGGGCTTCCTATCGCACGGAGACGAGGGGAGCTCCTCCAGGACAATCATGGAGTGGCTGAACAGAACCGATACCGGAGACCTGTCGGAACTGCGCCTTCCTCCGGAGTCCCCCGCGGTGACAAGGATAGCCGCCTCCTCGCGCATGTGCAGAGGATTTCGGTGCCCCAGGCGAAACGAATGCTTTGTCCAGCGAGTTTTGAAGGCGGCAAAGGAATGGCGCATAGTAGTGGCCAACTATCATCTCTTTTTTTCATACCTGCTTGCGGCGGGAAAGCCGTTCCCGATTCACTACGACGTCCTGATCTGCGACGAGGCCCACCGATTGAGCGAGGCCGCGCGTTCCTCTATGACTGTCTCCTCCTTTGACGACGACATGGCGCGTCTGCTGCGAGGGCGTGCCTTTACCGAGGCCCTGGGGGAAATCGAGAGGGCGGGGAAGGACGCCAGGGCGGCCCTCGACCTATCAACGGAGATAAGGGAGGAGTCCGCCCGTTTCTTCGAACTGCTGGAGGTGCTTCTGCCCGGCAGGAAGGAGATCATAACCACCCGCAACGAGGAGCTGTTTCAGAGACAGAAAGCCCTGTCGGGGAAAATAACCGAGCTGGTTGGTTTTCTTGAGCCATTCCTGACCGGAGATACGGTACTTGATGGCGTGGACGACGGCGGACTGCCGGCCTGGATAGAGGAGTGCCGCAGGGCTGAGAGGAGCCTCGCCTGGTGCGCGGAGGTCGCAGAGTACCCGTTGTGGGCCTACTGGAAGAGCGAGCGCTCTCTTCATAGCTCCCCGGTATCCCCGGGGGAGGAGCTGGCCGGTGTCCTCTTCTCCTCCCCGGCCAAAAAGATGGTATTCATCTCGGCTACCCTAACCATAGGGGGAAGGCTTGACTACTGGCTGAGAGAGACGGGGATACGCGAGGATCACCTCTTCGTATGCGGGTCGCCGTTCGATCTGGAGGAGCAGATGGAGATCGTGGTGGTGGACACAGGTCTGGATGTGAGGAGCCCCGGTTACGACGATACTGTGTGCAGGGTGGTGGAGAAG